>DASSUA010000429.1:0-2271 GCA_035707525.1 Pseudonocardiaceae bacterium | reverse complement strand
GATCGAGCCGTACGACATGGCGCCGGTGGAGAAGCGCCACACGATCGAGGCGGCCGGCTCGACCTCGTCGAGCGGCACCGGCGGCCGGTCCCCGGTGCGCAGCGCGAAGCGGCCCCGCAGCGAGCCGGCCCGCCGGGTGAGCTCGTCCACTGTGGAGGTGTAGCGGCGGAACACGTCGTACCGCCGGGACCTGGTCGCGTGCTGGAGCAGGAACACGGTCTCCGGGGTGAACAGGTGCAGCTCCCCGTCGCGCCGCCACTGGTACTCGCCACCGGGCTCCAGCCGCCGGTGCCCGCCACCGGCCGGTCCGGCCGGCTGGGCTGCCAGCTCCGCCGGCGGCCAGGCGCGGGCGTGCCGGGCGGCCACCTCGGTATGGATGCCGGCCAGGTCCACCCCGCCGATGCGGCTGGTGGTGCCGGCGAAGTACCGCTCCACCAGGCGCGCGTCCAGGCCGACCGCCTCGAACACCTGCGCCCCGCAGTACGACGACACGGTCGAGATGCCCATCTTCGACATGATCTTGAGCAGGCCCTTGCCGAGCGCGCTCACGTAATGGCGGACCGCGGTGACCGGGTCCAGGTCGGGCAGGGCACCGGTGGCGACCATGTCCTCAATGGACTCGAATGCCAGGTACGGGTTGACTGCCGCCGCGCCGTACCCGATGAGAACCGCGAGGTGATGCACGTGCCGGCAGTCCCCGGACTCGACGACGAGCGCCACCTGGGTACGCGTCTGCTCGCCCACCAGGTGCTGGTGCACTGCCGCGGTGAGCAGCAGCGACGGGATCGGGGCGAGGTCGGCGGTGGCGTCGCGGTCGGAGAGCACGAGGATGCGTACTCCGTCCTCGATGGCCTCGGAGACGTGCCGGCAGATCTCGACCAGCCGGGCCCGGATGCCGGCGGCTCCCTCGCGCACCCGGTAGAGCCCGGAGACGCGTACCGCCCGGAAGCCCGGCTTGTCGCCGTCGTCGTTGATGTGCAGGATCTTGGCCAGATCGTCGTTGTCGATGACCGGGTACGGCAGCACGAGCTGCCGGCAGCTGGCCGGCCCGGGGGCCAGCAGGTTGGCCTCCGGCCCGATGGACAGTGCCAGGCTGGTCACCAGCTCCTCCCGGATGGAGTCCAGCGGCGGGTTGGTGACCTGGGCGAAGAGCTGGTGGAAGTAGTCGTAGAGCAGGCGTGGCCGGGTCGACAGCGGGGAGATCGGGGTGTCCGTGCCCATCGAGCCGACCGGCTCCACGCCGGTGCGGGCCATCGGCCCGACCAGGATCTTCAGCTCCTCCTCGGTGTAGCCGAAGGTCAGCTGCCGGCGCCGCACCGACTCGTGCCCGTAGGTCACGTGCTCCCGCTCGGGCAGCGCGTCCAGGTGCATCAGGCCGGCGTGCAGCCATTCGCCGTACGGCAGCTCGGCGGCGAGCCGCGCCTTGATCTCGTCGTCGCTGACGATGCGCCCGGCCGCGGTGTCGACCAGGAACATCCGGCCAGGCTGCAGCCGGCCCTTTGCCACCACGGTCGCCGGGTCCAGGTCGAGCACGCCGGCCTCGCTGGCGAGCACGACCAGGTCGTCCTGGGTCAGCCACCACCGGCCCGGCCGCAGGCCGTTGCGGTCCAGCACGGCGCCGGCGACCGTGCCGTCGCTGAAGGTCACGCTGGCCGGGCCGTCCCACGGCTCCATCAGGCAGGCGTGGAAGCGGTAGAAGTCCTGGCGGGCCGAGTCCATCGCCGGGTCGTTCTCCCACGCCTCCGGGATCATCATCAGCACGGCGTGCGGCAGGCTGCGCCCGGCCAGGTAGAGCAGCTCCAGCACCTCGTCGAAGCTGGCCGAGTCGCTGGCGCCGGGGGTGCAGACCGGCAGCAGGCGGCGCAGGTCGCCGGGGAGCGCCGGTGAGGCAAGCAAGGCCTCCCGGGCCGCCATCCAGTTGCGGTTGCCGCGGATCGTGTTGATCTCGCCGTTGTGCGCGACGTACCGGTAGGGGTGCGCGAGCGGCCAGGACGGGAACGTGTTGGTGGAGAAGCGCGAGTGGACCATGGCGATGGCGCTCACGGTACGCGGGTCGGTCAGGTCCGGGTAGAACGAGACCAGCTGGTCCGGTGTGAGCATTCCCTTGTAGACCAAGGTGCGCCCAGACAGGGACGGGAAGTACGCCGGCACGCCCCGCTCCCGGGTCTCCCGCTCGACCTGGCGGCGCACCCGGTACGCCGCCCGCTCCAGCTCGATGCCGGAGCGCCGCACGCCGTCCCCGGCGAGGAACACCTGCCGGATGCGCGGCCG
>DASSUA010000428.1:0-4076 GCA_035707525.1 Pseudonocardiaceae bacterium | reverse complement strand
GTGTCTCGGGCTGCTCGTGGCGGGCGCCTCGGTGGTCTGGGACCGCGCGATCCGCCGGATCGAGTCCGGCACGGAGCTGGACCAGCCGGTCTTCGGCCTCGATGACGACGTGCGCCTGGCCGGGTCGACGATGAGCGGTGGCCCCGGCAGCCGGGTGCCGTGGTCGACGCTCGGGCGGGAGGGACGCCGGCACATCCTGGCCCACGTGCGCCCGCGGCCGGTGCCGGACCGCCCGCCCGGGGTGCCGGACCTGTCGATCGAGACCGTGATGGGCGAGCCGGCCACGGCGGTGCCGGTGCAGGTCTACGTCGGCCTGGACAGCGCCGCCGACCCGCGGGCGCGGGTGGATCTCGCGCTCGCCGAGCTCGAGCGGACGGGGGCGTTCGACCGCTCGCTGCTGATGCTGGTCTCGCCGACCGGCAGCGGGTACGTCAACTACGTTGCCACGGCGGCCACCCAGTACCTGACCCTCGGCGACGTCGCCACGGTGACCGTGCAGTACTCGAAACGGCCCTCGTCGCTGTCGGTTGGCATGGTCGGCAGGGCCCGCGAGCAGAACCGCCTGCTGTGGCTGCGCATCCTCGACCGGGTGCGCGAGCTGCCGGGTCCGGCGCCCCGCGTCGTGCTGTTCGGCGAGAGCCTTGGGGCCCACACCAGCCAGGACGTCTTCCTGCACTGGGGGACGCTCGGGCTGCGGGCGCTGGGCATCGACCGCGCGCTCTGGATCGGAACGCCGTACTCCAGCGGATGGATGCACCAGCTCACCGAGCCCGGCCGGCCCGACGTCGACCACGACCTGGTGGCCGTCGTCAACGACTTCGCCCAGCTGCACAGCCTCGCCAGGGAGCGTGCCGTCAAGCCGCGGTATGTCCTGGTCAACCACGACAACGACGCGGTCACCAAGTTCGGCCCCGACCTGCTGGTCTCGGCACCCGGCTGGCTGGGCCCGGACCGGCCGGCGGTCGAGGCCGTGCCGGGTGCGAGCCCGCGCGGGATCTCGCCCGACATCCGCTGGCGGCCGATCACCAGCTTCTTCCAGAGCCTGATCGACATGAAGAACGCGCAGATCCCGGCCGAGTTCCGGGCGTGGGCCCACGACTACCGCGCGGACCTGCCGCGCTTCATCGCCGAGGTGTTCGACCTGCCCGCGACGCTGGAGCGGATGGACGCCATCGAGGCGGCGCTGCGCCGGCGCGAGACGGTTCGCGAGGAGCTGTTCAAGCGGCCGGCCCCGGCTGCCGGTCACTGATCGCCCACACCCGGGCCGACGCCAGGACGCCGCAGGCGTTGATCGCCCAGTGCAGCAGGACCGGTGCCAGCAGGCCCCCGGTCCACCAGCGCAGGCCGGCGAGCAGCACGCCGGCGGCGGCGGTGAACGCCACCGTGGCCACCACCGTTCCCAGCGGCCGGCCACCCCCGGCGGTGCGGCTCAGCGCGGCACCGGAGCGCACCGCGTCCAGGGCCGGCAGCACGTGCCACAGGCCGAACAGCAGCGAGCTCACGGCGCTCGCCCACGCGCCGCCGTGCTCGCGCTCCAGCAGGCCCCAGAGCACCCCGCGGAAGGCGACCTCCTCGAGCACCACGGTGCCGAGCGGGACGGCGACGAACGCCGTGACGAGCGCGGAGGCGGGACCAAGCCGGTGCCGCGGATCCAGGAACAGCGGGCGTGCCCGGGGTAGCGCGAGCGCGAGCGCGTACCCGGCGGCCACGAGCGCGGCGCAGACTCCGCCCCACAGCGCGCTGCGGCCCAGCGCCCCGGAGCCGATCCCCAGCTGCGTCCACGACAGGCCGGCCGCGGCGCCCATCGCCAGCAGCAGCACCGCGACCAACGGCCTGGTCACCAGCGTGGGCACCCGGCGACCGCCGTCGACGTGCACCCAGACGTTCACCACCGCCAGGACGAGCACGAACGCGGCGAGAGTCAGCATTGTCACGCGACTATCACGCCACTGTCACGCGACCGTCACGCGGGAGGCCCCGGCTCCGGGCGCCGCCCGATCCTGAGTGCGCGCGACAACGGGCCCGGCTCGCGGGCGATCACCGCGCCGACCGTCGTGCTCACCACGAGGGCGAACATCACCACGAACAGCCACGTGACGTACGTGAACGAGATGCCGAGCACGCCGAAGCGGCGGATACCGGACGACAGCGCGATCGGCAGGTAGATCTGGCCGGCGACCTCCAGCAGCATCATGCACAGCGCCATCAGCGCGCCGCCCGGGACCAGCATCCGGACCGGGATCCGGCGGGCGAGCAGGAACCAGGGCACCCACGTCCAGAAGAACCCGGCGATCACGAAGGCGAAGAAGGCCTCGACCGCACCCGAGAGCGGCACGTCCGACACCACCCGGCGGACCAGGGTGAGCAGCAGCACCAGCACCACGACCCCGAGCAGCGTGGCGATCCATCGCCACATCGAGCGCAGCCCCGGCGGCCGCGGCGCGTCCCAGACCCGGACGTACATCCGCAGCAGTGCCCGGGAGTAGCTGGTCGCCGACAGCACGACGACCAGGACACCGACGAAGCCGAACGCGGCGGAGACGTCGGCGTTCTGCGGCACGGCGTTCTGCAGCGCCTCCCGCGCCTGCGGGCTGAGCCCGAGACTGTCCGCCAGCGTCGATCCGACGGGGCTGTCGGCCGACCGCGGGCGCAGCGTCGCGACCAGGATGAGAACCGGGAAGACCGACGTGAACGCCTGCGCCGCGAGCGTCATCGAGCGGTCGAACAGCTCGATGTTGACCAGACCGCGCACGCTGTCGGAGACCACCCGGCCCAGCCAGGTGTCGGCGTAGCGGTCGAGCAGGGACCGCACGCGTTCGGTAACGGCAGCCTGGGTCAAGGAACGGCCCTCCCGGTCGGCCGCCGGCCTGGCGAGGCCGGCCTGCTCCCCGCAAGTCTGCGCGGTCCGCGGCCGCCGGTCGTCCTCTCCGGCAGATGAGCCGGCCGGCGAGCCGGTGGCGGGGTCATCCGGCGTGGACGGTGTGCGGTACCTGGGTCGAACGGCAGGCTCGGTCGTAAGACGGCTGGGCCCCGCCACAGACGAGTTCGGAGGCAGCCATGACCGCTTTCCGGGCAGAGCCGCGTCCCGAGGTGACTTCGCGGCCGTTCACCAGCGGTGACTACGCCAAGCGGATGGCGAGGGCGGCGCAGGCCGCCGCGACGGCCGGCCTGGCCGGCGTCCTGGTGGCACCCGGGCCGGACCTGGTCTGGCTCACCGGCTACCGCCCGACCGCGATGACCGAGCGGCTCACGCTGCTGGTGCTGACGACCGACCGCCATCCGACGCTCGTCGTCCCGGCCTTGGAGCGCCCGGACGCTGAGTCGGCACCGGGGGCACCCGCCATGACGATGGTGGACTGGACCGACGCCACCGACCCGTACCCGCTGGCCGCGGGCCTGCTGCAACCGGACGGCCGGTACGGCATCTCGGACTCGACCTGGGCGATGCACGTGCTCGGGCTGTCCCGGGCCCTTCCGGACAGCCGATACGAGGCGCTCACGAGCTGCCTGCCGATGTTGCGTGCCGTCAAGGACGGCCCCGAGCTCGCCCGGCTCGCCGTAGCCGGCGCAGCCGCTGACGCCGCCTACCGGGAGATCCTCGGTGCGAGCTTCGCGGGCCGGCGCGAGCTCGAGGTCGCCGCCGACCTGGCCAGCCTGCTGCGACGGTTCGGCCACGAGCAGGTGGACTTCACGGTCGTCGGCTCCGGCCCCAACGGCGCGAACCCGCACCACGAGGCCGGCGAGCGGGTGATCGGGCACGGCGATGCCGTCGTGCTCGACTTCGGCGGCCTGCGCAACGGATACGGCTCGGACATCACCCGCACGGTGAGCGTGGGCCCGCCGCCTGCCGAGGTCCGCCACGTGCACGAAATCGTCCGCCGGGCGCAGCAGGCGGCGTTCGAGGCGGTCCGGCCCGGCGTGCCGTGCGCCGAGATCGACCGGGTGGCCCGCCAGATCATCACCGACGCCGGCTACGGCCCGCAGTTCATCCACCGCACCGGCCACGGGATCGGGGTGACCACGCACGAGCCGCCGTACCTGGTCGAGGGCCAGACGCAGCCGCTGACGCCGCCTAC
>DASSUA010000427.1:0-7841 GCA_035707525.1 Pseudonocardiaceae bacterium | reverse complement strand
AGTTCGCCCGGTCCTGGACCGAGCTGCTGGACGCCGTCGCCGAGCAGCTCGACTCGATGCGCGGCTGAGCGAACCGACGATGCACACCCTCACCGTCGAGATCGTCGACCGGGCGCTGGCCGGCAGCGCCGAGGAACTCGCCACCGGGCTGGCCGAGCAGCGGGTCGCGTCCCGCCTGGCCGCCCAGGACGCCGCCCTGTGGGGCCCGCAAGCCCAACCGGAGGCCGGCATCCGGCTGGCCTGGACGACCCTGCACGAGACGTCGCGGCCGCTGCTGGCCGAGATCGACGCGCTGGCCGCCGAGCTGCGCGCCGCGGGCATCGACCGGGTCGTGCTCGCCGGCATGGGCGGCTCCTCGCTCGCGCCCGAGGTCGTCTGCGCGTCGGCCAAGGCGCCCCTGGTCGTGCTGGACACCACCGATCCCGGTCAGGTGCGCGACGCGCTCGCCGGCGACCTGGCCCGCACGGTGCTGGTGGTGTCGTCGAAGTCGGGCTCGACCGTCGAGACCGACAGCCACCGCCGGGCGTTCACGGCGGCCTTCGAGGCCGCCGGCATCGACTCCGCGTCCCGGATCGTCGTCGTGACCGACCCGGGTTCGCCGCTGGAGGCTCAGGCCCGCGAGGCCGGTTACCGCCGGGTGTTCCTGGCCGACCCGAACGTCGGCGGACGGTACTCGGCGCTGACGGCGTTCGGCCTGGTGCCGAGCGGCCTGGCCGGGGTGGACGTGTCGGTGCTGCTCGACGACGCCGAGGCGGCCGCGGCGCTGCTCGGCGCCGACTCCCCGGACAACCCGGCGCTGCGGCTGGCCGCGGCGCTGGGCGCCGCGCACTCCGCCGGCGCGGAGAAGGTGGTGCTCGCCGACAGCGGGTCGGGGATCCGCGGGCTGGCCGACTGGGCCGAGCAGCTGATCGCCGAGTCGACCGGCAAGGACGGCACCGGCCTGCTGCCGGTCGTGGTCGATGGCGTCGACGCGCCCGGCTTCGCCGACGCCGGGTCCGACGCCACCCCGGTCGCGATCGGGCCGCCGGCCGGCGCCGCGAAGATCGCGGTGTCCGGGCCGCTCGGTGCCCAGTTCCTGTTGTGGGAGTGCGCCACCGCGATCGCCGGGAAGCTGCTCGGCATCAACCCGTTCGACCAGCCCGACGTCGAGGCGGCCAAGAAGGCGTCCCGGGCACTGCTTGACAGCCCGGCCGTCGGGGCCGGCACGTCGTCACCCCGGTTTACCGAAGGTGACGTGGCGGTGCTGGCCGGCGACTGGCTGCCGGCGGACGTGACGAGCGTGGCCGAGGCGATCGTCGCCCTGGCCGCCGCCGTGCCCCCCTACGGCTATCTCGCCGTGCAGGCCTACCTGGACCGGATCGCCGACGCCTCGACCGAGGTGCTGCGCGCCGAGCTGGCCAGGCGGCTCGGCGTGCAGACCACGTTCGGTTGGGGGCCGCGGTTCCTGCACTCCACCGGCCAGTACCACAAGGGTGGCCACCCCAACGGGGCGTTCCTGCAGATCACCGGCGAGGTCGAGGACGACCTGGAGATCGCGCAGCGGCCGTACACGTTCGCGCAGCTGCAGCTGGCGCAGGCGATCGGTGACGGCCAGGTGCTCGCCGAACGCGGCCGGCCGGTGTTGCGCCTGCACCTTGCCGACCGGGTCGCCGGGCTCGCACAGCTGGCCAAGGCCGTCCAGTCCCTGGAGCGTTCCGGATGACCATTTGCGCGCCCCAGTTCGACTGGACGAACCCGCTGCGCGACGAGCGCGACAAGCGGCTGCCCCGGATCGCCGGGCCGTGCGGGCTGGTTATCTTCGGCGTGACCGGCGACCTGTCCCGCCGCAAGCTCATGCCGGCGGTGTACGACCTGGCCAACCGCGGCCTGCTGCCGCCGGGGTTCTCGCTCGTCGGGTTCGCCCGCCGGGACTGGGCCGACCAGGACTTCGGCCAGGTCGTCTACGAGGCGGTCAAGGAGCACGCGCGCACCCCGTTCCGGCAGACGGTGTGGGACCGGCTCGCCGAGGGCTTCCGGTTCGTGCCGGGCACGTTCGACGACGACGATGCGTTCGACCGGCTGGCCGCCACGGTGTACGACCTCGACCGGGTCCGCGGCACGGGCGGCAACCACGCGTTCTACCTGTCGATCCCACCGTCGCTGTTCCCGCAGGTGTGCAAGCAGCTGGCCCGCTCGGGGCTGTCGGCCCAGCACGGCGACCAGTGGCGCCGGGTGGTGATCGAGAAGCCGTTCGGCCACGACCTCGGCTCGGCATGCGAGCTGAACGGCATCGTCAACGAGGTCTTTCCCGAGGACACGGTGTTCCGCATCGACCACTACCTCGGCAAGGAGACGGTGCAGAACATCCTGGCGCTGCGGTTCGCCAACCAGCTGTTCGAACCCATCTGGAACTCCAACTACGTCGACCACGTGCAGATCACGATGGCTGAGGACATCGGCCTCGGCGGCCGGGCCGGCTACTACGACGGCATCGGCGCCGCCCGCGACGTGATCCAGAACCACCTGCTGCAGCTGGCGGCGCTGACCGCGATGGAGGAGCCGGTCTCGTTCCACCCGAGTGAGCTGCGCACCGAGAAGATCAAGGTGCTGTCCTCGACCAAGCTGGCGCAGCCGCTGGACGAGACGACCGCGCGTGGCCAGTACATCGGCGGCTGGCAGGGCGGCCAGAAGGTGCCGGGCCTGCTCGAGGAGGAGGGCTTCGCCAAGAACTCCACGACCGAGACGTTCGCCGCGATCACTCTGGACATCGCCACCAGGCGGTGGGCCGGGGTGCCGTTCTACCTGCGGACCGGCAAGCGGCTCGGCCGCCGGGTGACCGAGGTCGCGGTGGTGTTCAAGCGCGCGCCGCACCTGCCGTTCGACTCGACGGCGACCGAGGAGCTCGGCGAGAACGCCCTGGTCGTCCGGGTGCAGCCGGACGAGGGCGTGACGATGCGTTTCGGTTCGAAGGTGCCGGGCACCGCGATGGAGGTCCGCGACGTCACGATGGACTTCCACTACGGGCACGCGTTCACCGAGACCTCCCCGGAGGCCTACGAGCGGCTGCTGCTCGACGTGCTGCTCGGCGAGCCGTCGCTGTTCCCGACCAACATCGAGGTCGAGCGGTGCTGGCAGATCCTGGACCCGGTCATCGAGCACTGGGCGGCTGGCGGCCGGCCCGAGCCGTACCGGGCGGGCAGCTGGGGCCCGGCGTCCGCCAACCGCATGATGGAGCGCACCGGCCGTTCCTGGCGGCGGCCGTGACCGGAGAGGCTGACCAGCGGTGATCCTTGATCTGCCGTCGACGACGACGTCCGCGGTGAACAAGAAGCTCGTCGACCTGCGGATGAGTGGCGGGGCGGTCGCGCTCGGCAGGGTGCTGACGCTGGTGATCGTCAACAACGACGGGGACCCGATCGAGGACACGATCGACGCGGCCAACGACGCCTCGCGCGAGCACCCGTGCCGGGTGATCGTGCTGGCCCGCGGTTCCAGGCGGGCCGCCGCGCGGCTCGACGGCCAGATCCGGGTCGGCGGCGACGCCGGCGCCTCCGAGGTGATCGTGCTGCGGATGTACGGGCCGATGGCCGACGAGGGCGCCAGCATGACGGTGCCGCTGCTGCTGCCGGACGCCCCGATCGTGGCGTGGTGGCCGGGCGAGCCGCCGGAGGCGCCGGCCGAGGATCCGATCGGTCAGCTGTCGCAACGGCGGATCACCGACGCGGCCGCGTCCCGCAACCCGGTCAAGGCCCTCGCCCAGCGGCGGCGCTCGTACGTCGCCGGCGACACCGATCTGGCCTGGGCCAGGCTGACGCTGTGGCGCGGGCTGCTCGCCGCCGCCCTGGACCTGCCGCCGTACGAACCGGTCAACAGGGCCGTCGTCGAAGGCGCCGCGGACTCCCCGTCGGCCGACCTGCTCGCCGGCTGGCTGGCCACGCGGCTGGAGGTGCCGGTCACCAGGCGCTCCGCCCAGGTGCAGGGCGGGCTGGCGGCGGTGCGGCTGGAGCGCCCGTCCGGCGAGGTCGCGCTCGTCCGGCCGGATGGCAAGGTCGGCACGCTCACCCAGCCCGGCCAGCCGCCGCGGCGGGTCGCGTTGCAGCGCCGCTCGATCCGCGACTGCCTCACCGAGGAGCTGCGCAGGCTGGACCCGGACGAGATCTACCTCATGGCGCTCGAAGGGCTGGAGAAGGTGCGGCGGGCCAGGTCGGCCGCGAAACCGGCGCCGGCGGTACCGGATTCGGAGGCGGCCAGGTGAGCCGCCCGGAGGTCGTCGTGCACGCCACTCCGGCGCTGCTCATCGCGGCGCTCGCGGCCCGGCTGGTGACCCGGCTGGTCGACGTGCAGGCGGCGCGCGGCTCGGTGTCGGTCGTGCTGACCGGCGGCGGCACCGGCATCTCGGTGCTCAGGGAGCTGCGGGGCATGCCGGCCCACGACGCGGTCGACTGGTCGCGGGTCGACCTCTACTGGGGCGACGAGCGGTTCCTGCCGGCCGGCCACCCCGAGCGCAACGAGACGCAGGCCCGCGAGGCGCTGCTCGACCACGTCGGCGTCGACCCGAAGCGGGTGTTCCCGATGGCGCCGTCGGACGGCGAGTTCGGTAATGACCCGGACGCGGCGGCCGCCGGCTACGCCGAGCTGCTGAAATCGAAGGCGCGGCCGGAGGACCACGGTGCCGTGCCGACGTTCGACATCCTGCTGCTCGGCATCGGCGCGGAGGGACACACGGCGTCGATCTTCCCGGCCTCTCCCGCCGTCTACGAGACCGAACGGACCGTGGTCGGGGTGCGCGGCTGCCCCAAACCACCGCCGACCCGGGTCTCCCTCACGCTGCCGGCGATCCGGTGCGCGGCCGAGGTGTGGATCGCCACGACCGGCCCCGACAAGGCGGCCGCCGTGTCGATGGCGCTCGGCGGCGCCGGCGAGGTCGCGCTTCCGGCGGCCGGCGCCCGTGGCCGCCGCCGCACCCTGTGGTTGATCGACCGGCCGGCCGCCTCGGGCCTGCCCCGCACGCTCATCCCACCGGTCGCCTGAGGTCGCCTGACCCGCCTCCCCCGCCTCCCCCGCCTCCCCCGCTCACTTGGGGAGCTCCAGTTGCACCTGTGGCGCTGAAGCTCCCCAAGTGCGCCGAGCTGCAGGCGCCGAGCTGGGGCGCCGAGCTGGGGGCCGGGTTAGCCGCCGCGCTGCTCGCGGAGCCTGGCGAGCGCCTCCTCCAGGATGGCGGCGCCGTCGGTGTCGGAGCGGCGCTCCTTCACGTAGGCCAGGTGCGTCTTGTACGGCTCGGTGCGCGGCGCGGCGGGCGGGCTCTCGCACTCGGTGCCGGCCGGCAGGCCGCACCGCGGACAGTCCCAGTACTCCGGCACCTCGGCCTCCAGGGCGAACGAGGGCCTCGTCTCGTGTCCGTTCGCGCACCAGTAGGAGACCCGCCTGCGCGGTGCCGCCTCGCCTCGCTCGGACTCGCCCATCGGGCCCGCACCGACACGGGTGCCCCGAATCGCGTTACCACTAGCCATTAACCCCTCACAGCATCTGACGAACGGCCCGGCAGGACCGCACCACGCCTCAGCCGACCTTCAGGATCAACCCCACGCCGATGATCGAGATGACCCACACTGCCCCCACGAACAGGGTGAGCCGGTCCAGGTTCTTCTCGACCACGCTGGACCCGGACAGGCTCGACTGCATGCCCCCACCGAACAGGGTCGACAGCCCACCACCGCGTCCGCGGTGCAGCAGGATGAGCAGGATCAGCGTCAGGCTGGAAATGATCAGAACGATCTGAAGAAACAGCAGCATCTCACCCTCGCGAAACGGTAGTGGCCATCAGCCTACCGGGTGTGCGGATCAGGGAAGCGGACCGCCCGCCGCCAACGCGCACAGCTTCGCGAACTCGTCCGCGCCCAGGCTGGCGCCGCCGACGAGCGCGCCGTCGACGTCCGGCTGATCGACCAGGTCACCGACGTTGCCGGACTTGACCGAACCGCCGTACAACACGCGCACCTGGGCCGCGACCGCGTCGCCGTACTTCTCGGCGAGCCTGGACCGCAGCTGCCCGCAGACCTCCTGGGCGTCGGCCGGAGTGGCGACCCGGCCGGTGCCGATCGCCCACACCGGCTCGTAGGCGATCACCACGCGGTCCATCTTGTCGGCGCCGATCCCGGACAGGTTGGCGGCCAGCTGCCCGCAGCAGTGCTCGACGTGGCCGCCGCCCTCCCTGATCTCCAGGCCCTCACCGACGCACAGGATCGGGCTCAGGCCGTGCTTGAGCGCCGCCTTGACCTTGGCGTTGACCAGCTTGTCGTCCTCGCCGTGGTGCTCGCGGCGCTCGGAGTGCCCGACGACGACGTAGCTGCAGCCGAGCTTGGCCAGCATCGCACCGGAGATGTCGCCGGTGTAGGCGCCGGAGTCCTTCGGCGACAGGTCCTGCGCGCCGAACCGGATGAGCAGCTTGTCGCCCTCGATCAGCGACTGCACGCTGCGCAGGGCGGTGAACGGCGGCAGGACCGCGACCTCGACCTTGGCGAAGTACTTCTCGGGCAGCAGGAACGCCAGCTTCTGCACCAGGGCGAGCGCCTCGAGGTGGCTGAGGTTCATCTTCCAGTTGCCGGCGATGAGCGGGGTGCGAGCCACTGGTCGTCAGTCCTCCAGTACCGAGATTCCGGGCAGCTGCCTGCCCTCGATGAACTCCAGCGACGCCCCGCCGCCGGTGGAGATGTGCGAGAACCTGGACTCGTCCAGGTCGAGCTGGCGGATCGCGGCCGCGCTGTCGCCGCCGCCGACCACACTGAACGCCGACGAGCCGGCGATCGCCTCGGCGACGCCACGGGTGCCGCCGGCGAACGGCTCGTGTTCGAACACGCCCATCGGACCGTTCCAGAACACCGTGCCCGCATCGCCCAGCGGACCGGCGAACCGCAGGACGCTGTCCGGGCCGATGTCCAGGCCGAGCCAGCCGGCCGGGATGCCGCCGGCCGGCACCACCCTGGTCTCGGCGTCGTCGGCGATCCGCTCGGCGACCACGACGTCGGACGGCAGGATGATCTTGTCGCCGGACTCGGCCAGCAGCCGCTGGCAGGTGTCGACCTGGTCGCGCTCCAGCAGCGAGCCGCCGACGCCGTGGCCCCGGGCGGCCAGGAACGTGAAGCACATGCCGCCGCCGACGAGCAGCGCGTCGACCCTGGGCAGCAGCGCCTCGATCACCGCGAGCTTGTCGGACACCTTCGCCCCGCCGAGCAGCACCACGTACGGGCGGTCCGGGTCGCCGGTCAGGCGGCGCAGCACGTGCAGCTCGGCGAGCACGAGCTTGCCCGCGTAACGCGGCAGCAGCCGCGCCACGTCGTACACCGACGCCTGCTTGCGGTGCACCACACCGAACCCGTCGGAGACGAACGCCGCAGTGTTGGATACGTCCCCTACCAGCCCGGCCAGCTCGGCGGCCAGCGCACCGCGCTCGGCGTCGTCCTTGCTGGTCTCCCGGGCGTCGAAGCGCACGTTCTCCAGCAGCGTCACCTGCCCGTCAGCCAGGTCCTCGACCGTGCGGCGGGCGGCTGGGAGGTCAAGGGGGCCGCCGGAGTCGGCGCCGGCGAGCTCGACCTTGCCGCCGAGCAGCTCGCCCAGCCGGGCGGCGACCGGCCGCAGCGACAGCTCCGGCTTGGCGGCGCCCCTGGGCCGGCCGAGGTGCGCGGTCACGACCACCCTGGCGCCGGCCTCGGTCAGCGCCACGAGCGTGGGCAGGCTGGCCCGGATCCGGCCGTCGTCGGTGATCTCACCCTGCTCCAGCGGGACGTTGAGGTCGGCGCGCACCAGTACGCGCCGGCCGGCCACGCCCTCGGCCAGCAGGTCGTCGAGCGTCCTCACGACAGCTT
>DASSUA010000426.1:0-4512 GCA_035707525.1 Pseudonocardiaceae bacterium | reverse complement strand
AGGACGAGCACCGGCGTTGCGAGCTGCAGGAAGGCAACCTGGTGATGTCACCGAGCCCTGCTCCTGACCATGTGTATGCCATGGGCGAGCTGTACGTCCAGCTCAGGGCGCAGGTTCCGGGGCATCTGGAGGTGCTGCAGGACGTCGACGTCGACCTCTGCCTGGCGGCGGCGGATCTGCCGGGTTTCGTCCGGCGGCCCGACCTGGTCGTCGTCGAGAAATCGGCGCGGACCAGAACCCGCAACGGCGGCCTGATCAGAGCTTCCGAGGTGTGGGTCGTCATCGAGATCGTCTCGCCGGGTTCGCGGCGCCTGGACCACGTCATCAAGCACGTCGAGTACGCCGATGCCGGCATCCGCTACTACTGGATCGTGGACATCGAGCCGCCGGTGTCGCTGCTGCCGTACCACCTCGCGGAGGCGTTCGGCTACATCGATGACGGCCTGGTCACCGGGTCGTTCAAGACCGGCGTCCCCTTCCCGGTCGACCTGGACCTGACCCGGCTGCGCTGATGGCCAAGCCGTTCGCGTCCAGCGCCGATCTCGCGGCGAAGGCGGAGACCCTGGAGGTGCTCGCCGACGGCGTGTATGCGCTGACGGCCGAGGGCGACCCGAACGTCGGCGCCGTCGAGGGCGAGGACTTCGTGGTGTGCATCGAGGCGCGCGCCACGCCGGTGGCGGCGCGGGAATGGCTGCAGCGGCTGCGCGAGCACACCGACAAGCCGGTGCGGTACCTGGTGTTGACCCACTACCACGCGGTGCGCACGCTGGGCGCCTCGGCGTTCGGCGCCGCCGCGATCGTCGCGCACGACCTGACCGCGCACCTGATCGCCGAGCGCGGCGAGGCGGACTGGGCCAGCGAGTACGGGCGGATGCCGCGGCTGTTCCGGGAGCCGGCGTCGATCCCCGGCCTGACCCGGCCCACGCTGACGTTCTCGGACCGGTTGACGATCCCGCTCGGCGGCGACCGTGGCCCGCTGGTGCTGGCCCACTGCGGCCGCGGGCACACCGCGGGCGACATCGTGGCGTGGCTGCCGTCGGAGCGCGTGCTGTTCGCCGGCGACCTGGTCGAGTCGGCCGCGGCGCTCTACACCGGCGATGCGTTCCACACCGACTGGGCCACGTCGACGCTGGACAATGTGGCCCGGTTCGGCGCGCAGGCTCTGGTCGGCGGCCGCGGGGCGGTGGCGACGGGCGGCGACGCCGTCGCGGCGGCGATCGAGCAGACGCGCGGGTTCCTGCTCGTGCTGCGGTCCGAGGTCGGCGCGGTGCACGAGCGCGGCGGGTCGTTGCGCGAGGCGTTCCAGGCCGCACATGCCGCGCTGGCCCCCAACTACGGCCGTTGGCCGATCTTCGAGCACTGCCTGCCGTTCGACGTGCAGCGCTGCTGGGACGAGCTGGACGGGATCGACTGGCCGCGGATCTGGACCGCCGAGCGCGACCGCGAGGTCTGGGCCGAGCTGCAGGGCTGAGCCATGCTGCCGGTGATCGTGGTTGGTGGTGGGCCGGTCGGGATGGTGGCGGCCCTGCTGCTGGCCGGGCACGGGGTGCCCAGCGTCGTCCTGGAGAGCGCGCCGGCCAGGCGGACGGTCGGCAGCCGGTCGATCTGCATGCAGCGCGACGTGCTCGACGTGCTGGAGCGGGTCGGGCTCGGGAGCCGGATCGCGGCTGCGGGCGTGACCTGGTGGACGGGGCGCACGTACTACCGCGAGCACGAGGTGCTCACGATCACGTTCCCCGAGCAGCCGGCCGCCGCGTTCCCACCGTTCACCAACATCGGCCAGTCGATCGTGGAGCGGATGCTCGACCGGCAGGTGGCCGCCGAGCCGCTCGTGGACGTGCGCTGGGGGCACACCGCGACCGGGCTGCGCCAGGACGGTGACGGGGTCGACGTCACCGCCACCACCGCCGCCACCACCACCACCACTGTCGCCGGCGGCACGCGGGCCACGGTCCGCGGCACGCACTGCGTCGCCGCCGACGGCGCCAGGTCCGCCGTCCGTGACCTGCTCGGGCTGGACTTCGCGGGGGAGTCGTTCGACGACCAGTTCCTGATCGCCGACGTGCGGGCCCGGCTGCCGTTCGCGGCCGAGCGGCGGTTCTTCTTCGACCCGGCCTGGAACCCGGACCGTCAGGTGCTCGTACACCCGCAGCCCGACGACGTCTGGCGCATCGACTGGCAGGTGCCGCAGGGTTTCGACCTGGCCGCGGAGCGCGCCAACGGTGGCCTGGACCGGCGCATCCGGATGGTCGTCGGGAAGGCGGACTACGAGCTGGTGTGGGTGTCGGCCTACCGGTTCCACCAGCGGTGCGTGCCGCGGATGCGGGTCGGCCGGGTGCTGCTGGCCGGCGACGCCGCGCACGTGATGAGCCCGTTCGGGGCCCGCGGGCTCAACTCCGGCATCCAGGACGCCGAGAACGCGGCCTGGAAGATCGCCTTCGAGCGGGCCGGGCAGGGCGGGCCGGCGCTGCTGCCGAGCTACGACGCCGAGCGGCGGGCGGCCGCGCTGGAGAACCTCGCGGTCACCGGCGCGACCATGCGTTTCCTGGTTCCCCGCACGCCCGCCGAGCGCGAGCACCGGCGCTCGGTGCTGGCGGCCGCCGTGCACGACCGCGACGCCAGGGCCCGGATCGACTCGGGCAGGCTCGCCGAGCCGTTCTGCTACCTCGACTCGCCGCTGACCACGCCACCGCCCGCCGAGCGGCTCGCGGCGTTTCCGAGCGCTCCGGGGGCGGCTCGCCCTCCGGTGGCCGGCGTGCTGTGTCCGGACGCGCCGCTGCGCGGCGGGGGCCGGCTTCGGCGGCTGTTCGGCTCCGCCTTCACGGTGCTGTCCGCCGACGGCTCCGGTTCTGTTGGCCCAACCAGCGGCGCAGAGCAAGGTTGGATGGCGGTGCATGAGGTGCCGCTCGACGGGCTCGCCGACGGCGGGCGGCTGGCCAGGGCGCTCGGCATCGAGGGCGGTGGCGCCGCCCTGGTCCGTCCGGACGGGCACCTGGCGGCCGTGCTGCCCGGCCGCGCCGGCCTCGCCGGCGCACTGCGCCGCGCCACCGGCTGGGCTACAGGGTGAGGCCGGTCAGCACGATCACGCGGTCCTCGGTCAGATCGTGCATGGCCGAGCGCAGCCCCTCGCGTCCGGCACCGGAGGCCTTTACCCCGCCGTAGGGCATCTGGTCGGCTCGGTAGCTGGGCACGTCGCCGACGATCAGGCCGCCGACGTCGAGCGTGGCCGCGGCCTTGAAGGCCACCTGCAGGTCATGCGTGAAGATGCCGGCCTGCAGGCCGAAGGCCGAGTCGTTGACCGCGGTGAGGGCCTCGTCGAGGCTGTCGACGACCTCGAGGCAAAGGACTGGCCCGAAGACCTCCTCGCGCCACACCTTCGCGCCGGCCGGTACGTCGGTCAGCACCACGGGCGTGACGCTGGTGCCGTTGCGCTCGCCGCCGACCACGACCCGGGCGCCGGCCTCGACCGCCTCGTCGACCCACGCCATGACGCGCTCCGCGGCGTCGGCGTCCACCAGCGGGCCGACGTCGGTCTTCTCGTCGTACGGGTCGCCCAGGTGCAGCCCTCGAACGGCGTCGACCAGGCGCGGCACGAAGGCGTCGGCGACCGGCCGCTCGACGATCACCCGCTGTACGGCGATGCAGGACTGGCCGGCCTGGTAGTTGGCGAACGTGGCGATCCGGGTCGCCGCCCAGTCCAGGTCGACGTAGTCGGCACAGACCACTGCGGCGGCGTTGCCGCCAAGCTCGAGAACGACGTGCTTGCGTGCGGCCGCCTCGGCGATCTGCCAGCCGACCGGCACCGAACCGGTGAACGACACGACCGGCAGCCGCTCGTCGCGGACCAGGCTCATCGTCGCCTCGTTGCCGACCGGCAGCACCGAGAACGCACCGGCCGGTAGGCCGGTCTCGGCGAGCAGCTCGCCGAGCAGCAGCGCCGACAGCGGCGTGCGCGGCGCCGGCTTGACGATGACCGGTGCCCCGACCGCGAGCGCCGGCGCGACCTTGTGGGCCACCAGGTTCAGCGGGAAGTTGAACGGCGAGATGCCCAGCACCGGGCCGCGGGCGACCCGTCGGGCGATCGCGATCCGGCCCTCGGCGCTGGGGTCGGTGTCCAGCCGCTGCGTCTGGCCGTAGAGCCGCCGCGCCTCCTCGGCGGCGAACCGGAACGTCGACGCCGCCCGGCCGACCTCCAGCCGCGCCCACTTCAGCGGCTTGCCGTTCTCGGCGACGATCGTCTCGGCGATCTCCTCGGTCTGCTCCGCGAGCCGCTGCGACACGTGCAGCAGGGCTTCCGCCCGCACGTGCGCCGGTGAGCTGCGTAGCCGCGGGTAGACCTCCGCCGCGGCGGCGACCGCGCGCTCGATCTGCTCCGGGCCGGGCACCGCGACCGCGGCTACCTCCGATCCGTCGAACGGGTGGCGAACGAGGATCTGGTCCACGCCCTGCTCGGCGGCACCGGCGACGAAGCAGGCGCGGGGCGTTGGCGACGTCATGCCCCTACCGTAGGCA
>DASSUA010000425.1:0-2293 GCA_035707525.1 Pseudonocardiaceae bacterium | reverse complement strand
GCGCCGCCGCCCGCGCCGGTCCGCGGCGCCGGGGTGCTGCACACGTTCGAGGTGATCCTCGCCGACGGCGAGGTAAGGGTGCGGCAGGACGGCAACGAGGTGGCCGTGGCCGGCGTCGCGCCGGACTGGACCAAGGCCGACGTGCTGATCGGGCTCGCCGGCCCGCCCGGCCGCCGGACCAGGGTGCACCTGGACGCGATCGCGATGTCCGGACCCGCCGGGTCGGCGCCGGACACTTACGCCCATCCGGTCGTGCCGGCCACCCAGCGCCTGCTCGGGCCTGGCGAGGACGCTCCCGGCATCGGGTTCACCGGGGCGCCCCTGCGCCAGGCGGCGAGCGCGCGGCTGATCACCAGCGTGACGCTCACCCACGGCGTCGACCTCAGCCGCGCCACCGCGCAGTTCGGCGACACCGTCGTCGCCGCCAGACCGGTCGTGCCGGTGCCCTCGCGCACCGGCTCGATCGTGACCGTCGCCGCGGACGTGCCGTTGCGGCTGCTCGGCGACGGCGCGCCGCCATCGATCAGCCCGCTGGTGCTGCGCGCCCCAGGCGCGGACGCCGCGATGGCCCCGATCCTCGGCGCCTACCTGGAGGTCCAGCCGCTGCCGGGGGTGCCACTGCGCCTGCCGTCGGCAACCGGCGGCCTCGTGCGACCGGCCACGCCCGACGCCATCCCCTACCCGACCGTGCGACTGCTCGACAACGACGAGAACCAGCTCACCACCACAACCCGCGGCTCCAGGATGCTCGTCGACGTCGACCTGGACCGGATCGGCGGCCAGCTCGACAGCGGCAGCATCGGCGGCATCGCCGGCTTCGAGCTCTGGATGGACAACCGCCGCATCGCCGGCCTGCCGACCGCGATCGACGGTCCCGGGCTCGGCGGCCAATACGAGATCTCGGTGTCGACCGCGCGGCTGGAACCCGGCCCACACTTCCTGGAGCTACGGGTGATCCCGTCCGACCCGGACCGCAGGCGCTCCTCGCGGCTGGCCAGCTTCACCGTCAGCCGGCGCTAGGCCATATTCTCGATCACCACGTCCGCAACGGCGCGCATCGTCGTGCGGCGGTCCATCGCCGTGCGCTGGATCCAGCGGAACGCCTCCGGCTCCGACATGCCGTGCTTGCTCATCAGCAGGCCCTTCGCCCGCTCCACCGCCTTGCGCGTGCGCAGCTGCTCGGTCAGCCCGGCCACCTCGGCCTCAAGCGCCTGCAGCTCGGCGAACCGGGACATCGCCAGCTCGATCGCCGGCACCAGGTCGCGCTTGCCGAACGGCTTCACCAGGTACGCCATCGCGCCCGCGTCCCTCGCCCGCTCCACCAGGTCCCGCTGGCTGAACGCGGTCAGGATCACCACCGGCGCGATCCGCTTGCCCGCGATCACCGACGCCGCCTCGATCCCGTCCTTCTTGGGCATCTTGACGTCCATGATCACCAGATCGGGGTTCAGCTGCTCCGCCAGCGCGACCGCCTGCTCGCCGTCGCCGGCCTCACCGGCAACCTCGTACCCCTCCTCGCGGAGCATCTCCACCAGGTCCAGCCGGATCAGCGCCTCATCCTCGGCGACCAGCACCCTCGGACCGGTCTCGGCGGCCGCCGCGGTCGCGGCCAGCTCCTGGGCAGCCTGCTCGGTCACCGGCGACCTCCACGGCTTGTTCGGCGCTTCCCTCTGCCACCCCGCAGGATACTGGTGGCTCTCAGGCGGCAACCCCGCTCGAAGCGCTCCTCAGTACAGTGATCCCCACGACACGCCCCCGTAGCCCAATCGGCAGAGGCAGCGGACTCAAAATCCGTCCAGTGTGCGTTCGAGTCGCACCGGGGGCACGTACTGCATCCGCACAAGCGCCAAGGTCGTCCTGACCAGGCTGTTCGTGTGCGGGCATGGTGATCCTTTCTGCCGTGTGGGTGATGTGGGGTAGGTCGTCGGCGGGCAGCCGGATGCTGATTGTCGCGTTGTCACTGCCGTGGTGTAGGTGGATGGTGAGGTTGGTGATCTCGAACAGGCTGCGTAGCAGCGGTTCGGGGGCCTGGGCGAGGTTGACGGTCAGGTAGGGCAAAGCGTCGAGCAGGTCGGCATCGTCGCCGGTGGGCCGTGCGGGTGTGGCCTGGTTGATGGCATCGAGGTCGGCGAGCGTGGCGCGGCGTTGGGTCTCCAGGTCGTTGTAGGTCTGGCGCAGCCCTTGCGCGAACGGGTCATCCGGCTCGCAGTCCTGCGCCTGCCGCATGACGTTGTGTTGCCGGCGAGCGAGATCGGCGAGAGCGCGCTGCAGGCGCTCTCGTTCGGCCTCTCGC
>DASSUA010000424.1:0-15547 GCA_035707525.1 Pseudonocardiaceae bacterium | reverse complement strand
TCGCTCGCCTCGCGTAGCACATCCGCGAGCTGCTTAGCGTTGGCCCTACGCTCGGTGTTGAGCCCGCGCAGCACCACCGCCAGTTCCTTGTCGGCCAGCATCGCCGCGTGGATCACCAGAGGCCTGTCGTCGTCGAAGCGCTTGATGAGGTCGCGCCACCTGGTCAGCAGGTCCTCGGTGATGCCGAGGCGGCGCAGCTGGACGCGGTGTTCGAGATCCATCTCAACCAGCCGCTCCCACAGCGGCAGCTGCTTGGCCAGCACCCGCTCGTCGGGCACGACCTGCACGCTCGCCGAGCACGACACGGTGCCGTCGTCGTAGCACCAGCCCTCGGTGAGCGTCCGGTTCATCGCCTGCTCGGCGGCCTCGGGGTGCTGTGGCAGGTACCGGCGGCCGATCGGCCAGACCCGGCCGTGCAGCGTGTACTGGGCGCTGGCCGTGTAGTTGTCCGCGCGCCGCAGCAGGGCCGAGTGGGACATGCCCCGGGCCGTCCAGATGATCTCGTAGTTCACCCTGAAGTGGAAAACGTCGCCGTCAGCGGGAACGATCAGCGGCTCGGTCGACGTGCGCCGCTCGGAAACCTGAGTCGACGGCCAGTCCCGGCGCCGCCGGAACCAGCCGGCGATGCCGCGCCAGAATCCGCCCTGCTCACGAGGCGCCGGAGTGTTGAACGATTCGATGGACATTGCTCAGTTCATGCCTTCCTGATGGCGTCTTCCAGCGTGTGGAAGACGGTGAGATCGGGATGCTTTGCCCGCCACATCGGCAGGTAGAACAGCAGCGCCCGGGAGCGCAGCGGCTCAGCCGAGAGCGCCTCGGCGGCGAGGTCGACGTAGACCCGGCCTGGTTCGACGTGCGGATCGACGCGGACGCCCCACAGCCGCAGTGCGTCCCAGGCGCCCATCGCGATGATCGCTTCGGAAAGCGCGTGGCGCCACAGCACCACCAACCGTTTCCGGGCCGCGGCGTCGTGCCCGGCCAGCAACAGCAACGCCGGCCAGACGTCCGCCGGCTTGTCGGCCCGGCGGAACGTCAGGAACAGCAGGGCCTTCGCCGCCTGCACCCGTAGGCTGCGCGACTCCTCCTGGACCCAGCCGGACAGGGCTTCGACTACGAGCGCCGCGGTGTCGGCCTCGAACACCGAGTTGACCGCCTGCGCGATCGCATGGCTGCCGGTCTGCACCGCCTCGTCGGCGATGAACCGCAGGTTCGTCAGGACGTCGTCGAAGAACAGCCGCCCCAGGTCGGTCGCGTAGGCGCGCGCCGCCGAGTCGTTCAGGTACGGGTTGGCGGCCAGCGCCCAGTCTCTGACCTGCCGCCGCACCCGCCCGGTGTAGGCGCTGTCCTCGGCGGCGAACTCCAGCGCCATGGCCGCCGACTGCCGAAACAGCGCACGTTCGGAGGCCGCCCACCGGCGGATGAGCGAGTGGTAGACGATTCCGAAGTCGTAGGTCGCCAGCAGGCCGGCGGAATAGGCCGCGCGGATCCGAACGCGGTCCCTGCGGTCTCCACCGAGCGACCACAACCATCCCAGCATGGGTTCGCGGTTACGGTCGTAGTCGTTCCAGGCGACGTCGAGAATCGCCGACGCCAACGCCGGATCGAGCAGCCTCGCCTTGCGCTCCGCGTCAGCCGCCCCGCCCGGGCCGGCGGCGTAGTACATGTCCTCGTGCAGCAGCGATCCCAACCGGCCCTCGAACGCCTCACCGGCGGCCGGGGGCTCGCCGTCCGGACTTGGCGTCGACAGGGCGTCGAACAGCCTGGACGCGGCGTCGGACACGACGCTCAACGGACTTCCGTCGAACGTCGCGTACGCGATCCGGTAAGCGGTGCGGCGCAGTTCGTGCACCGGCTCGGAGTCCGGATCGGGCGTGAGGATCTTCGCCGCCAGCTGTCGCAGCCGGCTGCCGATCAGGTCGAGCGCGGCCGCCGGTTCGCGGCCCTCGACGGCGTTCTCGACCAGCTGACGCGCCAGGTTCACCACGTCACCGGGCAGCGGCCGCCGCCCGAGGTACGCGGCGATGTCGGCATCTTCGATGCACCGCCGCACGTACGAGACGAAGCAGCCACCGCCACAGGTTCCGCAGTCGCCGACGCAAGGCATCCGCCGCCGCCGAAGCTGCGCCAGCAGATGGCGTTCGAGCACCTGGTCGCCAGCCGGTGCGTCGTGCCCGACCGCGTACGGTCGCAGGTCGTCGTCCACGCGCCGGGCCGGTGGCCCGATCGCCACCAGAAAGGCGTCGGCGTCGTGGAACCGCCCACCGACCGCGGCGAGCGTCGCCGAATCGACCGGGTGGTTCGGCCCGATCCGGAGGAAGTGCCCATGTCCCTTCCGGGGCAGCTCGGCGTGCTCGAGGACGGCGCTGATCGAGGCGCCCTCGTCCAGGTAGACCGACCGGATCTGGTCGGGTCCAACCAGTTCGGCCAGCACGTTGAGCGCCGTCGCCTCTCGGCCGGACCTGGCGGCCCCCATCAGAAACACGACGCCGTGCGTGCTGAGCGTCTCCATGATGTCCGAGTACTGGCGGATCTTGACGTACAGCTCGACCTCGGAGACGACCCGGTCGGCGGTGACGCCGCCAGCGTGCGCGCCGATGCGGGCCATCGACTCGCGGGCGTAGTAGTGGTTGTTGATCGTGCCGCCGACCATGCCGGCGTCGACGCTGGAGGCGGCGACGTCGACGGCCGACGCCGCACCGCCCCGTAGCTGGACCCGTACGGACTGGTTCTGCCGCCGCCGTTCGGCACCGAGCCTGACCAGCTCCTCGGGTGCGGCGTGCGCATCGGCCGCGAGCCCCTCCGGACTGCGGTCGGGAGGCCCCGAGTCTGGTTCGGCCGTGGGCTCGGACCCCGGTACCGGATCCTGACCGGCGTCCGCGCCATCGGCGGCGACCGCCGATCCGTCAACGCCGACCTCGGCCGGTTCCTCCGCCTGCGGCGAGGTCTGTTCAGACGCCGGCCACGCCGTGGCCGGATCAGGCGCCTGCGGCGCCGCGGTCTTGCTGACTTCGTCCATTGGCTATTTCCCGTAGTTGTAGATGTGGCCACCGAGCTGGCCGACGTAGCCGGCGCTGACGTCGAGGTACGTGTTGCCGGCGACGGCGGCGCCAGGCCTGCCGCCGCCGGGGCCACGGTCCGGGTCGGGGGCGCTCGGAGCCGGTTCCCCCTCGGCCAGATCGGAACCGTGCGGCCGGTGGACCTTGCGCAACCAGCCGTGCCCGCTGAAGTGCCGGACCTCGACGGCCACGTGCCGGAAGTCGGCCGGGTCCAGACCGAGCGTCTTCTGGCGGACGACCTCGTCGAAGAACCGCTCCGAGACGATCAACGCCAAGTTCGTCTCCGGCGCGACCCGCAGGGCGTTTCGCAGATCGGTCGACTCGCTCAGCCGGGCCGTCACCGTGACCGGCTCACCGGCGATATTCGGTTCGTCGATCATGACGTCGCCGTGGTCGAGGGCCATCCTCAAGCGCAGCCTGTGCAACCGGTCGAGGTGCTCGTTGAAACCGAGCAAGGCCAGCTCGATCTGCCGGGTGAGCTCGGCGGCGATCCACGCCTTCGGGACGCTGGCAGGAAACGCCACCGTGGCGCTGTCACCGTCGAAGCGGCGAAACCAGCCGGTGGAGTCGTACGGCGCGGATGTGATGACTTCGTTCAGCACCTCCCGCAGCCCCTGGTCGAGATGGCGCTGCCGGCTAGCGGTGCCGCTGCTGGAGTCCTTGATGTCGAGCTTGCATACGGTGTGTGACAGCGCGAGGGCTAACCTGACCATGTTTTCTCCAAAATGCCTGATGCGATCGCCCCTTTTACAACAGTGGGCGTCACCTTGAGTGATGATGCGAGCGCCCACCACATCCAGTGATGGCATTCGCGGGATCTTTTCGACCAGTGGTCGTTGCGGCGTCGACGACGCGTTCCAGGCACGGCAGGCACGGCACGGTCACCTTCCGGTAACCGGTGCTGAGCACCCGCTGGGCGCGCAGTTCCCGCAGCGCCCGCTGTACCGACACCTGAGCGGCACCGATCAGCTGGCCGAGCTCGTCCTGGCTGAGCGGGATCTCCAGACCCGGGCTGCCGGACTCGTCGCTGAACACCAGCGCCAGCTCGCCGATCGCCTTGAGCAGACGTAAGCACACCGCGTACGAGGACACCTCCGCGCGCTGGCGGTTCGCGGCGTGCAGCCGCGAGCTGAGCAGGCGGGCCACCTGCCGGCCCATTTGTGGCCGGCTGAGCAGCAGCTCACCGAACGCGCTGCCCGGCACCTTGAACGCACGCACTGGGCACAGCGCGACGACCGTCGCGCTCCGCGGCCGCATCTCCAGGCAGGACATCTCGCCGAGCAGCTCGCCGGGCCCGCGAACCGCGAGCACGTGGTCGGTGCCGTCTCCGTCACCGATGACGACCTTGACCAGGCCATCGGTCAGCAACAGCACGCTGTCGGGCGCCTCGCCCACGCTCATCAGGCGATCACCGGCCCGGAAGCGCACCTGCCGGCCGAGCATCCGCAACGCGCTCAGGTCGGCCGAAGTCAACCGGCCGGCGAACGATCCGGCTCGCCCGAACCGCCTCGCCTCGATCGACGGCGCACCACACGCCGCCCCGGCCGTCGGTGTCACCAATCCAACTGACATGACTGTATTGCCCCCCGTTTCTAAGGCGCGCTGAACACCGGCCGCAGATCAATGACGTAGCGGCTGGCTCTTATGAAGATTTCCTGCGTTAACTCCTGCGTTCGGTACTGGCCGTCGGCGGCGCCCAATGCAGGCCGTAGCTGAGACCCTGGGTCAGGTCGTGGAACCGGAGGAACACCTCGCCCACGCTGTCGACCCGCTTCGCCTCCTGTCTGGTCGTGAAGTCGTCGACAACCCGACTCGGCACTCCGTTGAGTACCCAGATCTGCTCCGGCCGGTCGTTTTCGCCAAACCGAACCCGAACGTAGAACTGCTTGCACTTGGTCAGCGGAGTGAGCACGTAATAAGGGCGCAGCTGCCCTCGGCCCGGCCCGCTGAACTGGATTCCGTACTCGTGCCGCTGGCCTACGGCGAGCCGACGTGGCAGCCGCATGACGAAGGACGCGTGGCTCGCCGACACCTGCCGGCTCTCGACGATCTCGCCGCCGTACATCAGCTGACCGCCGAGCGGCGCGTCGGCGGCCTCGGGATCCCGGGGCACGCTGAACGCCAGGGTGATCTCCTCGAGATCCTCGACGGTGGCCACGATGCAGCGCTCCTCGGCGAGCACCGGCGGGTCGACGTCAAGGCGCAGCGTCGACCGAAGCGACTCGACGTACCAGCGCCCCTCGCCGGCCATTGGTGCGTCTTCCTCGTGCATCGCCTCGTCGAGGTACTCGCCGAGCAGCAGCAACGCGGCGTCGACGCGCCGCAGAGCGGTGCGGGGATTGCGGTCGAACCGGGCCGCCAGCCAATGTTTGCGCTGCTCGAAGAACTCGGCCTGCACCTCCGGATGCAGCCCGAGCGCCACCTCGGCCGCAAGCCGCAGATCCTCTGGTAGCCGGCTGCACAACCCCCCGATGCGTAGCCGCACCTTGGACCGGAGCTGGTCGGGCCGGTCGCTCTCGGCGATCGAGCACACCGCCCGCAACAGCGGGCCGACGTGCAACGGCACCGCGTCCAGGCCACGGCCCTTGCGCAGTTCCATAAGTTCGCGAACCAGCTCTGGGTGCCCAGGTGTACTCACGGCTGTCTCCATCGGACTGATCACGATCAACGATCTCAGGATCGCGTGTGAGCCAGGAGTGTTACCGATACCAGGAATCGTTTGCAACTCGACCCCCGGCCAGCCCGGCTGACAAATCTCGGACACTTCGCCCTGAAGATCGAATTCACAGGATCGGTCACGCCGCCCGGCCGGGCCCAGGCCGGGCGGCGTGACTCGTGCGGGCCCGTGTGCGGCTTCTCACCGGTCAGGACACCCAGACCCACACCAGCAGCAGGATTAGGTCGATGACGTGGCTCTCCATTTGCTGCACCTCCTCCCCTACTCGCAACTCCCCGATTTAGGAACCCTTTTCTGGCGATTCCCGCCTGTCGGGCTTGAAACGAGTATTGGACGAGTGCTCCAGCAGTTCGACGACCTATGTCACGGTCGCTGAATGCCTTTTGGCACACAGCGGGCGAGGGCGCGCAGCACCTCGGGCTTGGCGACGACGATGCCGCCGCGACGGGTCACCACCACCCCCCGTTTGCGCAGCACGTCAACCGACCTGGCCACGGCACGCAAGGAAGCCCCCACCCCGTTCGCGAGGTCGCGTTGGGTCATCGGCACGTCCACGCCGCCATGTACCCGCCGGTGGTGGCCATGCATCTCCAGCAGACGCACCAGGTAGCTGGCCACCCGCCTGGTCACATCGAGAGTCGCGAGCTCGATTCGCGCCCCCTCCGCCTCGCGCAGCCGAATCGACGTCGTTTTCAGCAGCGCCAACGCAACCTCGGGCCGCTGGCGCAAGCACTGCATGAACTGGGCGCCGCTGAACTGCACGACCCCGACCCGCTCGAGGCTGCGCACCGAGGCGGTCCTGATCCATCCGTGCAGCATCGCCAGCTCACCGATGACGTCGCCCGGGCCACGCAGGGCCAGCAGCACTTCCTGGCCGTCCGCCTGCGCCGTCGAAACCCGTACCCAGCCGGATTCCATAATGAGAATGTGATCGGTCGGATCGCCTTCATGGACGAGCACTTCGTCGGCGCCGAACGACCGACGTACGCCTTGATCCAAGAGGCTGAACCGATCAACGGTGAGGTAGGCCATGAACGACCCTTCGACGGGTTCCGTGACCGCCACCCCCTCTATTCGCATTATCGACCGCGCAGCCACGTGCGTAGTGGATATCGCCGCCTGCCCGACGTGTCGAGCCCCGAACCGCAGGTCGACCAGCGTAGACAGTTCTTCGGGTCGGGCCCATGACCGCCGTGGCGCGTCGTGGGCAGTACATCGCTTGAGTGGCCGGCAGACGTTACGGCACGTCGCGCCCCTGGCAGCCAACGCCTGCGCCGCCGCGAGCGAGCCGCGCTGTGCGGTTGGTGGCGCCGGGCGCCAGTCAGGTATCGACTCGGCGTCCGACGGGTGCTTCTGCATTCGCGGCCGAGACGCCAGCGCTCACCTCACCCACCTCACCGCCGGAAGTAGCACAGCGAGAACCGGTAGCGGCTCACAATTCCAGGTACAGCGATCTGGGTCCGCGGTGGTCGAGGGTCGGGCGGAAGGTGATCTGCTGGTCCGGCACCAGCCGCAGGTCGGGTAGGCGTTGGGTCAGGACGCGCAGTGACACCTCGAGCCGGCGGCGGGCGAGTCCGGCGCCGAGCCAGTAGTGCGTGCCGTGGCCGAACACGACGTGCTGGACCTGTACCGGCCGGGGTGATGTCGAACTCCTCGGCGCGGTCGAAGGCGGTCTCGTCCCGGTTGGCGGCAGCCAGCCAGACCGTCACCTCGGCCCCCGCGGGCAGTCGCTGGCCGGCCAGTTCGGTCTCCTTGGTGGTCATTCGCAGGAACAGGTGGGTGGGCGTGTCGTAGCGGGCGATCTCCTCTACGGCGTTCGGCACCAGGTCGGGACGTTGGCACAGCAGGCGCCACTGCTCGCGCTGGGTCAGCAGCCGCAGCAGGCCGTTGCCGAGCAGCGCGGAGGTGGTGATGTGGCCCGGCAGCGTGGCGCCGAATATCAGCCCGACCAGGACCGCCTCCTGCTCCGCGGTCAGCGGGCCCTTGCCGGGCGCGTGGGCGGCGATGATCTCGCTGATCAGGTCGTCGCGAGGGGCGGCACGGGTGAGCGGACACCTGGCGTGCGATCGCTTGCTGGAACCGGACCCAGGAACGGGCGGCCTCGAGCTGTTCGTCCTCGCTGTGGAACCGGTGTCCCGTCCCCAAGGAGGCCGCCCGCCGGCTGTCGTCCCCGATGGCCGCGCTCTGCTCCGGCGGGAAACCGACGAGGTGACAGATGACCTCAACCGGAAGCCGGTTGGCGTAGCTGGCCCTGAAATCCGTGTGATTCTCTTTCGCGAACTCGTCGACCAGGTCGGCGGCGCGCTCGGCGATGAAGGGCTCGGCGGCATTCACTCGTTCCGGCGAGAAACCGGCCGCCGGCGTCGCGCGCAGGCGCCGGTGCTCCGCGCCGTCCTCCGCGATGAGGAGGGCAACCGGCGGGTAACCCTTCGCGAGTTCGGCGCCAACGGCCGGGCTGAGCGGGGAGCACGGGCCGCAGGGCGTTGGCCGGCGAGAAGGTTCTCGCCGGCGCGCAGCACTCTGCGTACGTCGGCCAGGCGGGTCACCACCCACGCGTCGAGCGCCGGCGAGAAGAAGATCCGGATAGCTCGCCGGGCCTCTGCATAGCACGGGTATGGGTGTGGCTCTTCTGGGGGAGGGTTGGGACTGTCCTCTGCCAGGTCGGCCCCTGCCGCCTTTCGTCACACTTGGTGACTTCATTCGTACGGTGGGTGTCGCCGGTTGGTTCAGGAGTGCCGTCAGGGTGCTGTCAACCGCTCTTGGCGTGGCTCGGACGGCGGGAGGTGCGCAAGATCGCTGAAAGTGTGAGCTCACCATGCAGTTTGGGCGGGGAAGTGCATGGTGGGCTCACACTTTCAGCGATCATGAACCGGGTTGTGCCCGGAGCGGACCGGTGACAGCCCGCCAACGGGCACCAAGCCCCCAGCACAGCCGCACCCAACGACGATCATGACGCCCCGGCAACCCGACAAAGGCACCCGCCCCTCCAGAAGAGCCACACCCAACGGGTACGGATCATCGAGATGCGCGCCGAGCGGGTCGTATTGATCTCCAAGGGAGTCCGGCATACAGACCACCACCCTGGGTGCTCATTGGGGAATCAACACCGCACCCAGCATGGCATTTGCCCGCAACACGCCCCGGACAGTGGGTGATCGGGTCGGTGCGCGCCGGTGCGCGCGGCGACTCTCGCCTTTCAACCTCCCCCGGTCGACGGCAACAAAACAATGGGAAACGATGGTGCGTGACGGACACCGCTCCGCCCGGCCATTTCCTTATTCTTGGCGCCCCGGCCGTGCCAGACCGGCGCTAGACCGGGACGGCCTGGGTGGCGAGGTGGCGGTAGCGGTCGTGGAAGTCGCTGACCGTCGGCTCGCTGGAATAGCGGGCCGTCAGCACCGCATCGAGCTGGCTGGCTCGGGTGTGAGCCCTACCGCTCGACACGCCGAGGGCGAAGCCTTGCAGGCCGTGGGCAACGGCCTCTTCCGGCGAACCGAGGTGGGCCAGGGCGGTCCCGAGGTCGAGGTACGCGGACGCCGCCCGGCCGGGGGACCACTTGGCGACGTCGAGGGCGGCGCGGGCCTCGGTCTCGGCCTGGCGCCAGTTCCGGAGGTCGATGTTGCACGACGCGGCGTAGCTGGTGATGGAGTGGGCGATGTGGTCGGCGCTGTCGGTGGCGAGGCGGCTGGGCATCTGGGCGGGGAGGCGTTCGCAGCGCTGGCGGGCGTTGGTCAGGGCGTCGAGGGTGCCGGCCGAGTTACCCCGTTGCGCGTGGCACATGGCGAGCCTGGCGTGCAGGCGGGCGGCGAGCGGGTGCCCGCGCGGCACGCGGCTCAGCCCGGGCTGCAGGGCACGTTCGGCCTCGTCGTGCTGGTCGGTGTGCAGGAGGTCGACGGCGAGCGAATCGCAGGCCCAGGCGCAGAGCTCGTCGTGGCCGGCCTGGTCGGCGAGTTGGTAGGCGTCCTGGGCGTAGGCGCGGGCGGCGAGCGTGGAGCCCAGGTCGTGGGCGAGGTCGGACAGGATGTGGGACAGGTAGGCGCCGTGCACGTGCAGCTCGCGGGCCTCGGCCAGGGTGCGCGGGCCGGCCAGCAACTGCTCGACGTACTGGCGGTAGGCGCGGGCCATCGGGAACAGCTCGGCGGCGGGCTGCCAGGGATAGGCCCGGTCGAGCCCGGCGACGACGGTGGTCAGGTGGTCGAGGGCACCGGCGCCGACGGCCGTGGCACCGCGCTGGCGGGTGAACTCGACGGCCTCGGCGGCCGACTCACGCAGCACCGTGGTGAGGGCGGCGGGGCTGACGGCGGCCACCAGGCCGATGCCCAGCGCGGTGCGGCGGCGCAGGGCACCCTCGCGAGGCGCGAGGCCGAGCCGGACCCGCGAGTCGTCGGGCATGCGGAGGCCGTCGGCGATGCGTTCCAGGACGTCGATGCTGGTGATGGCGCGTTCGCCGTTCATGATCACCGATATCGAGCCCTGCTGCAGGTCGACGGTGGTGCCGATGCGCTGCTGGCTGGCCCCGAGGTGCTGGCGCAGCAGCCGGAACAGCGCACCGACGTCGCGACCATCCAGCGCCTCGCCAACCTCGTCGCGCCGCCAGAACGACGCCGGCACCCGCAGCGGCTCCAGTGCACCCATCACGCCCTCCCGATCATCAGTTGTTCTAACAAGTGAGACTACGGCATCCGGCGGCGGAGTTGGCGTCATCGCGTGATCCCTGGACTGGATGGCCGGTCAGGCCGGAGCCAGCCCGCCGTCGTAGCCGTAGCCGGTGGGCGTCGCGGGCAGGCCGGCCAGGCCGTTCCGAAGAAAGTCGACGACCTTGGGCACCAGCAACAACGCGCTGGGCGTGGCCGTATGGACGTTCAGCCAGACGGCACGGCGCGGCCGGCCGCTCACGTGTAGCTCCGGATATGACATAGCGGCGTCCCGCTCGAGCCGCCAGTACACCATGTCGAGGCCGGGGACGTTCGCAACGCGCGGCGCCTCCAGGTCGGCGATGACGTCCCGCAGAAACTGCACCACCTGCGGGTGCAGGCGCAGCACCATCGGCGTCCGGTCGTGCACGTACAACCACGCGTGATACCTGTCAGTTCCGGCTATCACGCACGTCGGATGCGACCCGGACTCACTGTAGAGACAGTGGTAAATCAACTTCATCTTCCGCTCTGCCGGCCGGCAGCCGGTGAACACGGCCGCGGCGATGACTGGGAACCGCGAAGACGATCACCAATTCGTCCCGCCATCTCCATGCCGGCATGCGATCCAAGGAACGTAACGACCGGCCGCAACGCGGGGCACCGCCGCGAGCCTGGCGGCGGCCACCGGCGAACGCTTTGAGAGCGCGCAGGCCCGTGCCACACCGCACGACCGCCCGCGGCTCGCCGGCGGCACTCGGCGTGCGGCACTCGGCGTGCGGCACTCGGCGTGCGGCGAGTCGGGCGACGGCGAACAGCTGGCCGGTCGAAGGTCGAATCAGCCGAAAGTAAAATCAACCGGGCGCCATCCGGTTCATTTCGGAAAAGGATGACGCCCGGAGATGCGTTCGGCCGCCGCACACCCGCTCAGGCGTGAAGGTGCTGGCCGCGGTACACCGCGCGGCTGGCGGGGATCGCGGTCAACGCGGAGACCACGACCACCGCACCGACGATCCACGAGGTCCACGCGGCCGCGGTCACGTCGTAGTAGGAGAACAGCCACGGAGCGACGAACGCGACGGCGCCGCCGAGGACGGTCGCCCACTCGTCGAAGTAGGCGCCCGGCATCGCCAGCGCAACCAGCGCCAGCACCGCGATCGCGGCACCGATGATAACCATCGCCCAGGTGACGCCGGTGGTCACGTCGACCCACAGCGGCGACAGCGCCAAGACGACCCCGGCAATCAGGGTGATCCAGTCCTGGATCCGCATCCAGGGCCTGGCTTGCGTGCCTGCCATTTTATTCCACGTCCTTTCTGGCCACTATTCAGTTGTCCCCGCGACTCAAGGGTTCTCCCCCGTGGCCGGCCGGCCCAGGGACGAAGGTCTACCAGTCGAGGGACTTCCCGCCGCTCTTGCAGATCGACCTCGTGTTCCCGCGAGCCGGAGAACCTGATCATGGTCGGCGGTCGTCTGTGGGGGTGTGAAGGCCAGGATGGGTGCCGTGCCCTCGACGATGGACGAGGAGTACCTGGTCCGCCGGATCGCTTTGGGCGACCGCGTGGCGTTCGACGAGCTGTACCGCCGCACGTCGCCGTGGCTGCTCGTGCGGCTGCGCCGCCGGTGCGCCGACGACGAACTGGTCGCCGAGGTGATGCAGGAGACCTACCTGGCGGTATGGCGGGCGGCGGGCGCGTTCGCGGGGGCCAGCGTCGGCGGCACCGCGGTCGGATGGGTGTGGACGATCGCCGCGCGGCGGTTGGTCGACGCACTGCGCAGGCGGGCCCGTGAGGCGCAGCCGCCACCGGCGGTGCTGAACGCCCCGGCCGCGCCGGCCGCGGAGGACCAGGTGCTGGACGCGCAGGTCGGCGACGCCGTGGGCGCGGCGCTGCGCCGGCTTTCGCCCGAACTGCGGCAGGTGTTGCAGGCAATGGTGCTGGACGGGCTCACGGTGCGGGAGACCGCCGTGCTGCTGGGCCTGCCGGAGGGCACGGTGAAGACCCGCGCCCGCCGGGCGAGGATCGCGCTGCGGGAGGCGCTGTCATGACCGACCACGTCTCCATGGCACTGCTGGAGCGGTACGCCACCGGCGGGCAGGGCATCGCGGCGGACACGCTCTGGGCGGTCGAGGCACATCTGGAGGGATGCGCACCGTGCCGCGAGCGCCTCGGCGAGGCGGTGGTGCGGCGCAGCCCGGAGGCGACGGCACTGCTGGCGGCCGTGCGGGCGAAGCTCGCGACCGAGGTGGCCAGCAGCCCACAGATGCCCGCACAGGCAACCCGGCGGGTTGGCCGATGGGTGCCTCCCGGGATCTGGCCGCGGCTGGCCATGACGATCGTGGTGATCGCGGCGGCGCTCGTTCTGGACCTGCTGGGCGGTGGCCAGTTCGTGCTGCTGGTGGCGCCGGTGGTGCCGCTGCTGGGCGTGGCGGCGGTCTGGTCGGCCGGGCTCGACCCGGCCCACGAGCTGGTGGTGGCGAGCCCGCGGGCGGGGCTGTTCATGGTGCTGCGGCGCACGCTGGCGGTACTGCTCGTGGTGATCCCGGCGCTGACCGTGGCCGGTGCGCTGGCCGGAGCGTCGCCGGCCCGCTGGCTGCTGCCGTGCCTGGTGTTCACCGCCGGGGCACTGGCCCTCGGTGAGCTGATTGGACTGCGCTGGGCGGCGTCCGCCCTGGCGCTGGTGTGGACGGCCGGCGTGATCGCCCCGAGTGTGCTGGCCGCCCGCGCACCGCTGATATTGGAGCCGGTCAGCCTGCCGTACTGGGCCGGCCTGCTCGCCGTGATCGCGGTCGCGCTGGTGCTGCGCCGCGATGCCTACACCGGGCTGAGGAGCGAAACATGGTCCGTGCGGTGAGTACCGCGGAGACGGCGGCGACGGCGTACGCGTGGACGATCCACGCCGACGGCCTGCGGGTGCGCGCCGGCCGGCGGATGGCGGTCGACGGGCTCGACCTGGCGATGGACACCGGCGTGCACGGCCTGCTCGGGCCGAACGGCGCCGGCAAGACCACGCTGGTCCGCTCGATCGCCACCGTGCTGCGCCCCGCCGGTGGGACGCTGACGCTGCTCGGCGAGAAGGTCAACGGGCGCCTCGACCTGCGCGGCCTACGCCGTCAGGTCGGGTACCTGCCCCAGGAGTTCGGCTACTACCGCCGCTTCACCGTGCGGGAGTTCGTCGAGTACATCGCCTGGCTCAAGGACATGCCGGCGGCCGAGACGCCGGGCGCGGTGCAGCGCGCCATCGACCGGGTCGGGCTGACCGACCGGGCCGACGACCGGATGAAGACGCTCTCCGGCGGCATGGTTCGCCGGGCCGGAATCGCCCAGGCCATCGTCAACGACCCGCGAATCCTGCTGCTGGACGAGCCCACCGCGGGGCTGGATCCCGATCAGCGCCTGCAGTTGCGGGCGTTGCTGCGGGAGCTCGGCACGGACACCTGCGTGCTGGTCTCCACCCATCTGGTCGAGGACGTCGCGGCGGCGTGCACCGACGTGCTGCTCATCGACGCCGGCCGGCTGGTCTTCCAGGGCGTGCCGGCCGACTTGGCCGCCGCCGGTGACAGTGCCGGTACCAGCGCCGGTACCAGCGCCGGTACCAGCGACAGCGCCGCCGAGCGCGGTTACTCGGCGATCCTGCGACGGCACCGCCGCGAACGGGAGTCGTGATGAGATTTCGGATCCTGCGCATCGAGCTGCGCCGGTCGGTGGCGCTGTCAGCGGCGGTGCTCATCGCGGCGATCGGGGTATTCGTGCTGTTCACCAGCAACCCGCCGTACTACTCGTGGATGCAGCTGGTCGTCACCCAACGCGACATCCTGCAACTCACCTGGCCGCTGGCCCTGGCCGCCGGAGCCTGGCAGGGCATCCGCGAGCGCCGCAGCCGAATCGAAGAACTGGTCGGCACCACACCCCGGCCACGCTGGCAACGGGTGCTGCCGATCGCCACGGCGATGGCAATTGCCGCGCTAGTCACCTACCTGGCAACGCTCGCCGGCGCCACCGGGCATCTGCGGCGCATCGACGGGTACTTCCCGGCCGGCGCGCTACCGCTGATCGCGCTCGGCGTGCTGGCGTTGGTCGCAGCGGCCTGGCTGGGCCTTGCCATCGGAGCGCTGCTGCCCTCGCCGCTGACCGCACCGATGCTATTCGTGGCCGGCTTCCTCGCCCTGGCGCTGCTGCCGCCCATCGTCTTCAACGACGAACGCGGCCGGCCGGGAGCTTCGCTGCTGTTCCCGGCGCTGCAGGGCCCGCACGACGGCGACGTCGCCATCCAGACGCTCTCCACCCGGGCGAACCTCACCCAGGCGCTGTGGCTGGCCGCGGTCGCCGTCGCCGGGCTGGTGCTGCTCGCCGCCGCCCGTCGCCGCACCCGGATCGCCGCCGTCGTACCGGTCGTGCTCGGCGCGCTGATCGCGGTGCCGGCGATGCCCGACCGGATCGCCGACGCCTGGGTTGAGGACCGGCGCGCCACGCAGGTGGTCTGCACCCAGGATGAGCCGAGGATCTGCACCGAAAAGGCGCTCTCCCACGTGCTGGACGACATGCGTGAGCCGGCTCGCCGGGCGTTGGCCATCCTCGCCGCGAAGCTGCCCCCGGCACCCACGCGAGTGCTGGTGGAGCGTGCCGACAAGCAACACGCGGCCGATCGACGGTCGCCGGACACGCTGGTCGTGGTGATCGGGATCGACGACCTGACCCTCCCCACGGCGGATGCCCTGCTCGGGAGCCTGCTGGACGGTGCCGGAGTCCCGTGGTGCGAGAACATGCTTGGCAGCGACGAACCGGGGCCAGGCGGTAAGGCGGCGAACCCGGCAAGCCGGTACCTGGCCGCGCGCAGCGCCGTGACCGCCTGGCTGCTCGACCGCGATCCGCAGCCGGTGCCCGGGCTCGAAGGGCGTGACTGGGAGCGTGACATGGCGCTGGCCCGCGAGACCCTCAAGGCCCTGCGGGCTCTGCCGGCCGACGAGCAGCGGGCCCGCGTCAGCGCGTTCCGCGACGCCGAGCGGACCTGCGCCGATGTCGACCGGCTGGAGCTGCTGAGCGGAGCGGGCTGACCGCGGTGCGGCCGCTGACGCTCTACCTGCGCTCGCGGGCCGTGCCGGCGACCGCCGCTGCCGTGCTGGGCTGCGCCGCGGGGCTGTGGGCGCTCGGCCTGGCGGTCGACCATCCTCAGGGCCGCAG
>DASSUA010000423.1:0-13312 GCA_035707525.1 Pseudonocardiaceae bacterium | reverse complement strand
ACGTGCAACTCGCGTACCGAAACGGACGACACGCGTAACGGAACGGACGACACGCCGGGGGGGCTCTGGGGGTGAGGTGGGGGTGGGGGGTAGGAGGTGGGGGGCTCGGGCGTGGATTAGGGCGAGCCAATGGGCCGGTGGGCCACCGGTGGGGCGATCGGCGGCGGGGGGCGCCGGCGGCGGAGCGGGGGCGACGGCGGTCGCCAGGCGCCGCAGCCAGCGGGCCACCCGCAGGCGCAGCTCAGACTGCCGGTGTGGTGCTGCCACTGTTGGTCACCCGCTGCAGACCCTCGTGGGCGATCACCAATGACTCGATCGCCAGCTCGTGGCTCATGGCGTCGAGGACGGCGCCGTGCCACTGCTCGGCCCAGGCGTTGGTGAGCGTCCAGCGCATCACCTCGTTGATGCCGCTCGGGTCGAGCAGGAGGATGTGCGCCGTGCGCCGGTCCACCCGGCCCTGGACGGCCGTGGTCAGCCAGTCCCACATCTCCGGGGAGGCGGTCAGGCCGTAGCGCAGCGTCACCGACGAGTAGGTGACCCTGCCGGGCACGGCGCGGACGACCGAGTTGTTGCCGGCCTCCCGGTAGGAGATCCGCTCGACCTTCACGCCCAGCCCGCTGACCTCGGTGAAGTGGCCCTCGGCGATCTTGTCGACGATGAGCTTGAAGTTCCAGGTGGGGAACGGGTCGAGCAGGTTGCCCGGCTGGGCCGCGGGGCGCGCGGTAGGGCTAGGAGCGGTCATTTCAGCCTCCCACGGTCTCGATCTGGGCGCCGCCGACCCACTGGCTGAGCTTGAACACGACGAACTCGGCGGGCTTGACGGGTGCGACGCCGATGTACGCCACGACCTGGCCGGCGGCGCGGACGTCCTCCGGGTTGGTCTCCGCGTCGCACTTGACGTAGAACGCCTCCTCCGGCGTTCGCCCGAGCAGTGCGCCGTCGCGCCAGACCCGGGTCAGGAAGTTGCCGATCTCGGTGCGGATCGAGGTCCACAGCGTGTAGTCGTTGGGCTCGAAGACGATCCAGTCCGTGCCCTGGGCGATCGACTCGATGAGCATGAGGAACAGCCGCCGCACGTTGATGTAGCGGAACTCGTGGGCCTCCTCGACCCGCATGCGGGCTCCCCACACCTTGATGCCCTGGGAACCGAACTTGCGGATGCAGTTGACCCCCTTGGGGTTGAGGAGCTCCTGCTCCTGCCTGGTGATCCCGTAGGTGAGATCGGTCGCGTAGGCGAGCACCTCGTTGGCCGGCGCCTTGTGCACCCCGCGGCTGGTGTCGACCCGCGCCCAGACCCCGGCGATGTGGCCGCTCGGCGCGGTCTCGACCGTCTGCCTGCTGAGCGTGTCGTAGGCCCAGATCCACGGGAAGTAGAACGCGCCGAACTTGGACTCACGCGGGAGCCCACCGGCCGGCTCGGCGGAGGCCCCCGACCCGCCACCGGACCTGCCGCCCGAGCCGGAGCCCGACTCCTCGTCCGAGGCGGACGAGCCGCCGCCGGAACGCCGCGAACCCGACGCCGTCGCCACCTCGACGAGCCTGGAGACGTCGGCGATGCGCGGGTCGGGGTCGAGGATCGCCACCCGGTCGCCGCAGCGCTCGCAGTGCGCCAGCAGCGCCTCGTAGTTCTCCGCGCCGGTGTAGCCCGGCGCCGCCACGATCGCGATCTCGTCGATCTCCTCGAACAGCTCGAGCCCGGACCGCGGCCGCCCGCCGCCCTGGATCGGCTCGCCCTCGGGAACGTTGACGATCCAGCAGCGGCCGCCGCCATTGCCGAAGAACCCCCAGACGGCCCGCGAGAGCGCGGTGCCCTGCGCGTCCTCGTTGGACGCGAAGACCTTGGTGAACTCGGTCCAGTTGTTGCACGCGACGGCCTTGCCGCGGGCCGCGCCGGCGTCAGGCGCCGTGCCGATGAACGCGGCGGTGCTGGTCCCGACCGCACCGATCGGGCGTGCCCCGCTGGGCACCTCCTCCACGTATACGCCCGGAGCTGCGTAGAAGGGCATCGCCTCAGGCCTCCTCGAAGTTGAGTTGGATGACCAGGTCAGTGAGGTCCCGGTCGGGGGTGATCTCTGCGACCAGGCGCCGTCCCCTGCCCTGCACGGCAAGGCGCACCGGCGACTCCTCGGGCACGGCGGCGAAGGCGAACCGGCCGGTCCGGTCGGTGTAGGTCCAGGCACCGGTGCTGACGACCTCGACCCGCGCGCCGGCCATGACGATCCCGCCGGGAGCCTCCACCCGGCCCCGGACCGCGACCGGTGGCGCGGTGTCCACCCGCAGCGGGCTGCGGACCAGCGGCACCGCCGGCGTCGGGCGGGTGACGCGGGCCGGCATGTCGATCAGCAGCGCGGGTCGCGGGGCGGCGCCGAGCGCCAGCCAGGCCTGGTCGGACGGTGGGTCGAGAAGGATCGACGGGCTGCCGGCCGCCACGGCCGCGGCCAGCACCCGGTCCAGCGCGTCCACGTCGCCGGTGAGCAGGTGCCGCACCCGGAACCGCAGCGGCTCACGCTGGGTCGCGTTGCGCAGCTCCCGCTCGGGCAGCAGCGCCAGCGGCCACAGCGACAGGCCGTCCGCGGCGTCCGCTCCGGGTGCCCGCGGTGCGGTGGTCCGCACCTCGACCTCGGCGGTGGCCGCCAGCCACTCGAGCAGGCTGGCGGTCGCCGCCGCGATCGGCCCGCGATCCGGTTCAGCGCCGGTCGGCTCGGTACCGGTCACAGCGGCGGCGTCCCTTGCACCTTGTAGGCCCATTCCTCGTTCCAGGTGTGCGGGTAGACGCCGCGCTTGAAGTAGGTGAACAGGCCGGTGATCGGTCGCGCCGTGCGGTCGTGGTAGAGCAGCCAGTACGGCAGCAGGGTGGCCAGGATGTAGTTGCCGATGACCATCGGGATGAACAGTGGGCCGAAGATTCGGGCCTGCAGCACGTGCACCGCCTCGTGCTCGTCGATGCCCATGCCGGTGCCGGCCTGAACGGTGCCGATCGTGGTAGCGAAGCCCGGGAACACCCCGTCGTGCAGGCCGACCACGTTGCGCCGCGTGTAGCCGCGGTCGAGGCGGTTGCCGAAGGCCAGGTTGCCGGCGAGGAACAGCGCGCCGATCAGCGTGTTGACCAGGCTCCACGTGTGGTCGACCAGGTAGCCGACCAGGCCCCCGGCCGAGCCCCAGTCATAGACCCGCGCCGCCGTGATGGCCCAGCCGTACACCGCCCCGAACAGCAGCCCGACCAACCCGCCGATCAGGAGCCCGAGGCCGTCCCCCACCAGCAGGCCGAACGCGCCGACCCCGGCGGTGAACAGGATCGCCGAGATGATGCCACCCGCCATCGTCAAGCCCTCCATCCATGACGCCCCGGTCGGCTTCGACCGGGGCGTGTGCTTGAGCAAGGGAAACGTGCCGGCGTCACCGCCGTGTCACCCGCGTGTCACGCCGGTTCCACGCCGTGTTCGAGGTGGAACTCCCGCAGCCACTGCTCCACGACGGCGACCACCTGACCGGGTTCGGCGAGCACCACGGAATGGCCCGGACCGCGCGGGTCGACGGTCTGCGTGACACGCGCGCGGAAGCCGTCGCGGGTGGCGGTCTCGAACCACACGCGGACGACGAAGACGGCGCCCGGACGGTCCTGCGGCTGGGTCATGCCCCTCCTGAGGATGCGGCGCACCGGCGTTGGCGCACTGACGTCGGCGCACCGGGTGGCGCCGGAAGGGGCGAGCCTGACCGGCCCGCGTCACCGCGCCATGTGCAGGCGCGTCACCATGCCGTCACCGGACCGCGAGCCGGCCGCGAGCCCGGCCGCCAGCCCGGCCGGCAGCATCGCGGCGAGCTGGCCCGACGGCTCCACTCCCAGCTCCTCGCGCAGCAGGTCACGGACGAAGCGGTAGTGGCGGACCGCCTCGCAGATGTTGCCCTCCGCCAGGTGGATGCCGATGACCACGCGGTGCGCGCTTTCCCGCAGCGGCTCGATCCGGATCGCCTCGAGGGCGGTGTCCAGCGCCGCGGCAAAGCGGCCCTGCGCCGACAGCCGCTGGGCCAGCGCCTCGAGGGTGTGCAGCCGAAGCTGGCGCAGCCGCTCCCGCTCGAAGATCACCCAATCGTCGTACCAGCCGGGCAGCAGCTCGGCGGCGTCGAGCAGTCCATCGTGGAGGCCGCCGTGGAGGCCGCTGTGCTGGTCACAGTGCAGGTCGCTGTGCAGGTCACACTGCAGGCCTTCCTGCAGGCAGCCATCCTCGCCGGCCGAGTCCAGCAGCACCGGGCTGCGCAGGGCACGCTGGGCGTTGCGCGCGAACACCCTGATGTCAACGGTGACCCCGGAGGTCAGCGCCAGGTTCTCGCCACTGGTCTCGACCAGCTTCGCCCCGCCGCGGTGCAGCCGCCACATCGTCGTGCGCAGGCTGCCGTGCGCGTTGTGCTCGCTCACGTCGGGCCACAGCGTGCCCGCGACGACCGGCCGCGGCACCCGACCGCGGATGCTCAGGTAGGCCAGCAGCCGCTGGCCGTTGACCGGCAGGTTCACCGGCGTGCCCGCCATGCTGAGGGAGAACCCGCCGAGAAGGCGCAGCGCGGCGACACCCGGGCCGCTGCCCGATTCCGCCATCCGCAAGGCGTGCTGCACGGCACCCACGAGGGTTCCTCTCTCCCGCCGAGGCACACTGACCTGCACTGCTGATAGCGGCGTGCGGCGATTGATACATCGGGCCCCCCGACCCGGCGTTACGGCTAGATCACGAGCCCGGGCTCACGGCATGGCGCGAAGGGCACGGATCGCGGCCCGGCCGGGTGGCTCACCGGTGTCCGGGGGAACCGAGTCGGGGTCGATCGCGGCGGCGACACCGGCGGCGGTGAGCGCCGAGCCGACCGGGACCGAACGCTTGACCAGGGCCAGCGCGATCGGCCCCAGCTCGTGGTGCTGGGCGACGGTGCCGACGCGCCCGACCGGGCGGCCGTCGAGCTCGACGTCGTCGCCGGTCTCCGGCAGCGCGCCGACGGAGCCGTCCAGGTGCAGCAGCAGCAGGCGGCGCGGCGGGCGGCCGACGTTGGCGACCTTGGACACCGTTTCCTGCCCCCGGTAGCAGCCCTTGTTCAGCCGCACGGCCGGGCCGATCCAGCCGACCTCGTGCGGGATGGTGTTGGCGTCGGTGTCGACCCCCAGCCGCGGGCGCAGCGACTCGGCCCGCAGCGCCTCGAACGCGAGCGTCCCGGCCGGCCGGGCGCCGGCCCCGGTCAGCGCCGTCCACAGACCGACCAAGCGGTCGCGGGGGACCAGCAGGTCGACCGCGGGCACCTGGCGCAGCGGCAGGTGCCTGACCAGCACGTCGCCGGCGCGCAGGACCTGACCGGATCCCGGTGATGGCAGCTCCGCCGCGGCCAGCACGTCCGCGCTCGAAGGACCGAGCACGGTGAGCACCGCGGTGTCCGGCGCGGCGGCCGGCTCCACCTTCGACCAGAACTGCATCTTCTGCAGGTAGGACAGCAGTTCCTCGCCCTGCCCGGGCTCGGTGTCCAGCCACACCTGTCCGTCCACCTCGGACACCTCGACGTGGTGCTGGACGCGCCCGTGTACGTCGAGCACGAGGGACTGGGTCGCCGACCCGTCGGCGAGTTCGGTGAGTAACTGGGTGGTCAGCGAGTTGAGCCAGCCGAGGCGGTCCTCGCCGGGTACGACGAGCACGTCGCGGTTGGAGCGGTCGACGACGATCGCGCCCCTGGTGCCGTACCGCTGCTCGGCGAGCGGGTCGCCGTGATGCCAGGGGACGGCCGCGTCGATCGACTCCGGGGGCGCGGCGACCGCGCCGGGCTGATCGAGCAGCGGAGAGGTCATGTCGACTCCTCGTCCTCGGCGCAACGTTTACCTTCGGTGGAACACTGATCTTCGGTAGAACACTGTTCTTCGGTAGAACACTGATCTTCGGCAGAACACTGGCCGCACGTGCCGGACAGCGCCAGATGGGTCGCGTCCAGCCGGAACCCGTTGGCCGCCCGCAGCGCGTCCGCGGCGCCGTCGAGCACCTCGCACGGCGCCTGCGACACCTCGCCGCAGCGGTGGCACACGAGGTGAACGTGCTCGTGCCCCTCGGTGGAGTACACCGGCGCGCCGTGCCCGAGATGCGCGTGCCGGACCAGGCCGAGCTCGGAGAGCAGGTCGAGCGTGCGGTAGACGGTGGTGATGTTCACCGCTGGCGCGGTGCGTTGCACGAAGTCGCAGATCCGTTCGGGCGTCGCGTGCTCTAGCTCGCGGACCGCCTCGAGCACGAGCTGGCGTTGCGTGGTCATCCGCAGTCCACGGCGGTGCAGCGTGCTCCGCAGCGAGCTGTTCACGCCGTCCAGCCTACGAGGCCGCGCCTACGATCGGGCGCATGCACGTACTCGCCCTGCTCGACGGGACCATTCTCGACGGTGACACCCCGTTTCTGACCGCCGGCGACCTCGGCGCGCAACGCGGTGACGGCATCTTCGAGACGTTGCTCGCGGTCGACGGCCGGCCGCGCAAGCTCGAAGCCCACCTGGCCCGGTTGGCGAACTCGGCGGCGATGCTCGGCCTGCCGGCGCCGGATGCCGCGGGGTGGCGCCGCGGCGTCGCCGCGTTGTGCCACTCCTGGCTCTCCTCGGGCGGGACCGGCGAGCTCGCGATCAAGCTCGTGATGACCCGCGGCCGGCGCGAGAACGGGCCGCCGACGTGCTACGTGCTCGGCATGCCGGTACCGGAGCTGACGCTGCGCCAGCGGCGTGAGGGCGTCGCCGTGCTCGCGCTCGACCGCGGGTACCCGGCCGGCATCGGCGAGCGGGCGCCCTGGCTGCTGGTCGGCGCCAAGACGCTGTCGTACGCGGTGAACATGGCCGCGGTTCGGTACGCCCAGGCCAATGGCGCCGACGATGTCATCTTCCTCTCCAGCGACGGCTGGGTGCTCGAAGGTCCGACGGCGACCGTCGTGATCGCCGGCGGGCGCACGCTGCGCACGCCGCCGGTGGTCACCGGCATCCTGCCCGGCACCACCCAGCAGCAGCTCTTCAACGCCGCCGAGGCCGCCGGCTGGGCCGGCAAGAGCGAGCCGCTTCGGCTGGCCGATCTGCACGCCGCCGACGCGGTCTGGCTGATCTCCAGCGTCCGGCAGCTGGCCAGGGTGCACACGCTCGACGGCCGGCCGCTGCGCGGCGGCGGATCCGACGAGCTCACCGCGGAGCTGAGCGCTCTGCTGCGCACGTAGCCGGCGTCAGCACGAAGTGCACCGTGGCGCCGGTCCTGGACCGCATCAGCCGGTGCGTCAGCGGCACCAGCACGCCGTGCAGCAGCGGGTGCTTGCGGGCCAGCAGCCGTGCGGCGTGCCGGTCCTGCTCGCCGTCCACCCGGTCCAGCCGGCCGCTCCGGGCCGCCCCGGTCACCCGGCCGCGCGCGTCCGACTGCGCGAACTCGACCTGCGGGTTGTTGCGGACCCGCCGGGTCTTGAACGCCTTCTCGAAGCTGCGGACGTAGGCGCGGTCACCGTCGACCGCGATGCTCACCGGTGTGGACACGGGCGTGCCGTCGGCGCGGTAGCTGGTCAGCGCGATCGTCTTCTGCCGGACGAACGGCGCCAGCTCCGGGGACGTGGCCACCCCGACGCGGCCGACCACCAGGCCGAGCTGGCGCAGCCGCACCCCGAGCGCGACCGCTACCGCCACCGACAGCGCCGCGAACGCCCACGCCTGCGACGGCGTCCCGCCGTGGTTGACCGCATGGATCGTGTTGAGCACCAGGAACCCGGCAAGGCCGGTGGCCAGGGCGTCCGCCCAGATCAGTGCCAGCAGCAGGGTGGCGGCGACACCGAGCTGGAACGCCCCGAGATCCCGCTCGAAGTGCTCGTGGAACGGGTAGCCGGCGAACCGTGCGAACGACTCCGGCGCCAGCAGCGCCCAGAACCCGAAGATCGCCGTGATGGCCGCCGCCAGCAGCGTCACCGCCTGCGGCAGGCCACGGCCCCGACTCGTGTCCATCTCGTTTCTCTCCCGTCGCTTCGCCGCATGTCGAAGTTGACAGCCTGTCCAAGTTGACAGCGGGTCCAAACGGGGGACGGGGTGGCGCAGCGCCTTGTGACAGCCGGCAATTCCTGTTGCCGGGCCGGGTCGTGCCGGGCTAGCTTCGAGGTACACGGGGAAGGAGGTGGTCTGAGCATTGGATAGCTATCGGACTCGTGAGGTGGCTGCCCGCTAGCCGTCGTACAACGGTCTGTGCAGCGGTCTGTGGAGCCGCTTCCGGGCGTGGCGTCCGGGCGGCGGTTTAGCGCAAACCCAGCAGTCACTCGGCCCCGAGCTCCCGGTGCCTAGTCCCCACCGGGCGAGCGCGCCCTCGGCGCGCGGGAACAAGCTCGGGGTCGACCCACTTCCGGCGCCCCCACCGCGACGTCGCGCCGCACTTGCCGTGGCGCCCGCTGACGTTGGGCGCGGAGGCGCAGACGGTGCCGGTGGGCGTTGGGGGGTTAGCCGATTACGCGGGAAAGGCGTGCCGAGATGTGCGGTTGCCTGGGCTGGCCGACCATGGCGCGTTCCTCGACGTAGGCGAGGTCGCCGTCGGCGACGATCCCGTAGAGGCGCTGCGCCGAGGCGACCTCCTTGGCGGAGGCGGTGCTCAGCACGGCGTCGGTGCTGATCTCCCAGGAGGTCTGGTTGCGCGGCCGGCCGTAGTAGACCTCGACGATGCCGGAGGCGTGCGCGACGAGCACCTCGAGCGTGTCGTCGCGCTGCGGCCGCCACCAGCCGACCTCGCGGGCCGCCGGGCGGATGACCGCGCCGGAGTCGTCGAGCAGCCAGGCTCGCGCGTCGTAGTACAGGAAGGGCCGGCCGTCGTGGGCGAAGGTGAGCTGCTGGCCGTACCGGAAGGGTCCGTCGATCGACGGATAGACGGCCTCGCCCTCCCCGCGCCACACCCCGACCAGCGGCAGCAGCGGCAGGCAGAGCTCGTGCAGGTCTGGGCCGAACCGCAGGTTCGCCGTGTCCGGCGGGATCGGCAGGTCGTCGAAGACCGGCAGGTTACGACCCCGCGTGCGCTCGGCGCGGGCCTGCGCGGCACGCACGGCGGCATCGCCAGAACCCGTCTCCGGAATGCCGTTCACGGTCGCCGAGCTTATCGACAGCCGAACCTGGCGGCGGCGGCCGGATGGCGCGATGCGGGGGTGGGCGGCCGACGCGCCATCCGGCCGGTTTCCGGCGCTACCCGACGGAGACGTCTACCGGGTGCAGGCCGGGGCCACTCGCGCTGACGGTGGCGGTGCCGTTGCCGCTGCGGTGCAGGGCACGAATCGTCCAGTCGCCGGGCGCCGCGTAGAACCGGAAGTCGCCCGTCGGGGAGGCGACCACCTCGGCGGTGAACTCGCCGTCACCGTCGAGCAGCCGCACGAACGCTCCGCCGACGGGATCCGGCCCGGCCAGCACGCGCCCGGCGAGCACGACCTCGCGACTGACGTCGACGTTCGCCGGCAGCTGCGCGCTCTGCGCCGGCGCTCCGCATCCGCTCATCGATTCCCCTTACCGGTTCCGGTTTCGATCGGCACGCCGACCAGCGAGCCGTATTCGGTCCACGAGCCGTCGTAGTTCTTCACGTCGGACAGGCCCAGCAGCTCGTGCAGGACGAACCAGGTGTGGCTGGACCGCTCGCCGATGCGGCAGTACGCGATCGTCGGGCGCGAGGAGTCGATGCCCTCCGCGGCGTACAGCTCATGCAGCGCCTCGTCCGCCTTGAACGTGCCGTCCTCGTTGGCCGCCTTGGACCACGGGACGTTGATCGCGGTCGGGATGTGCCCGCCGCGCTGGGCCTGCTCCTGGGGCAGGTGGGCGGGGGCGAGCAGCTTGCCGGAGAACTCGTCGGGCGAGCGGACGTCGACGAGGTTCTTGTTGCCGATCGCGGCCACCACCTCGTCACGGAAGGCCCGGATCGACTTGTCCTGCTCACCGGCGGAGTAGCTGGTCGCCGGCCGGTGCGGCGCCTCGGCTGTGAGCGTGCGCCCGTCCAGCTCCCACTTCTTGCGGCCGCCGTCGAGCAGCCGGACGTCGTTGTGGCCGTACAGCTTGAAGTACCAGTAGGCGTAGGCGGCGAACCAGTTGTTGTTGCCGCCGTAGAGGACCACGGTGTCGTCGTTGCTGATGCCCTTGGCCGACAGCAGCTTCTCGAACCCGCCGCGATCGACGAAGTCCCGCACGATCGGGTCCTGCAGCTCGGTGCGCCAGTCGAGCTTGACGGCGCCGGGCAGGTGACCGGCGTCGTAGGCGGTGGTGTCCTCGTCGACCTCGACGAACACGACACCTGCGGTGTCCAGGTTCTGCTCGGCCCAGTCGGCCGACACCAGGACGGTCTCGCGGCTCATTGCGTTCCTCTCTCGAGTTCGCTTCATCCGGCCGGCGCCCGCTGAAGGCGGCGCGCGGACTCGGGGTTTCTCAGAGGTCGGCTAGCGCCGGCAGGTGGACACGCGCGACCTCCGACCCGGGATTTCCCGATCAGTGGCGGCAGGCGGCAGGCGAACGGGCCCAGGGAACAGGGAGCAGTCGCCGGGGCCTAGCGCCCGGTCAGCATGCCCGACACAGGCTGCTTTCGACGCGGCACAGATCCACCGTGCGGCGCTTGGTCAGCAGCGCAGACATGGCTTCGAGCGTACCGGAGCCCGCGGGCCGCCCGGGAGTGCGACTTGACACGTCCGGTCAGTCAGGACACGCCGGCGGGGCTCAGCTCCAAGTCACGGGCGGTGCCCTCGACGACCAGGGTGTCGTTCTCCACTCTGATCGAGGTCGGGGTGATCTCGAACGGCAGCGCACCGGGGTCGAGCCGGGCGGTGAACCCGCGCAGCAGGCCCTGCCGCACGATCGACGGCAACGCCTGCTGGCCGTTGATCTCGATGTCGTTCGCGGTCACCTGGATGAACCCGTCGACCAGGTCGACCGAGCCGAGGATGGTCACCTCGGGGCGCTGGCCGAGCACCTCGGTGGTGCCGATCAGGCGGACGGGTCCGGTGCCGCTGGAGCTCGTCTGGGCGGCCGGCTGAGCCTGTTCGGACACCTGCTCGATGCGCAGGTCCTCGACGTTGATCACGTTGCCGAGCTCGCTGACCTGGATCCGGGCCCGGCCGACGACCTCGTCGACGTGCACCGAGTCGGCCGACCCCGACAGCAGCTCCGACAGCGGGACGCGCACGTGTCGCAGGGTCGCCTCGACGCCGATGTTGCGCAGCTTGGCGACCGTCACCCGGTCGGCGGCGACGTCGACGTCGCGGTAGTCGCCGGCGAACGCCTGGGTCAGGAACGGGAATCCGTTGATCTTCACCGCCGGTTCGTCCGGCAGCGCCAGGTGCCCGCGCAGCCGCTTGGACACCTGGTACTCGGCGGCGGCGGCGGTGCCGAAGTCGGCCACGACCAGCAGGACGAGCAGCACCAGCAGGGCTATCGCCGCCTTCTTCACGCCGTCTCCTCCAACACGCACGGGGCAGTCGTCCGGTCGGGAAGGAGTATCCTCTCGGGGGGTATTTCAAGCGGGATCGGGCCATTTCAGCCGGCTGCGCTGACGGCGCAGGCTGGTTGGGGTGGCGACCGGGCACGGCGACGACGCCGACCGGGCCGGTCCCGTTCGTGCATTTCGCCAGCCGTTACGCGACGGCGGTATCCGGCCGATGTAGAAGTAGGCCAGGTAGGAGGTGCGGGAAGTGAAGCTGCTGCTGCTGACCGCGGACCCGGACCCGGAGTCGGTGCTGCCGGCGCTGTCGCTGCTGCCGCACGGGGTGCGGCCGACCGCACCGGAGGTGGCCGCGCTGCTCGACGCCGGCCCGTACGACGCCGTGCTCGTCGACGCCAGGACCAACCTCGTCGCAGCCAGAACGCTGTGCCGGCTGCTCGGCTCGACGGGTCTGGACGTTCCGGTGGTTGCCGTGCTGACCGAGGGCGGCCTGGTGGCGGTGTCCAACGAGTGGGGGCTCGACGAGATCATGCTGCCGTCGTCGGGGCCGGCCGAGGTGGACGCGAGGTTGCGCCTGCTTCGCGGCCGCACGGCCGGTGACGACGCCGCGGCGGGCGGCACGGTCGCGCTCGGCGATCTGGTCATCGACGACGCGACCTACACGGCCCGGCTGCGCGGCCGCCCGCTGGACCTGACCTACAAGGAGTTCGAGCTGCTCAAGTACCTCGCTCTGCACGCCGGCCGGGTGTTCACCAGGGCGCAGCTGCTGCAGGAGGTGTGGGGCTACGACTTCTTCGGCGGCACCAGGACCGTCGACGTCCACGTCCGGCGGCTGCGGGCCAAGCTCGGCCCGGAGCACGAGCAGATGATCGGCACCGTGCGCAACGTCGGGTACAAGCTGCTGCGTCCGGCCCGGGGCGGCGCCCGGCCCGCACCGGTGGAGGGTGAGCCCGACCTGTCGGATCTGTTGGCGCCGGTGGAAAGGGCGTGAGCGCCGGGTAGCGTCGCCGGGCGTGGTCCTTGTGAGCAGTGCCGACCGGCTGGATCCCGCCGAGGTTGCCGAGGTCGCCGCGCTGATCGATGCCGCGACGCGCGCCGACGGGCTGTCCCCGGTGTCCGAGCACGTGCTGCTGCACCTGACCAGCCAGCCGGGCGGCACCGGCGCGGCGACCAACGTGCTGGCCAGGGAGGACGGGCGGCTCGTCGGGTACGCCCACCTCGACGTCACCGACCAGTTCGGTGGGGCCACCGGGGAGCTGGTGGTGCACCCCGAGCACCGGCGCCGGGGAGTGGCGACCCAGCTGGTCGATGCCCTGCTCGGGCGGGCGGTCCCCGGCGGGGGGCGGCTGCGGCTTTGGGCCCACGGCGAGCACCCGGGGGCGGCCCGGCTGGCCGAGCGGTTCGGCTTCACCCGGGCGCGCGTGTTGCTGCAGCTGCGACGCAGCCTGCTCGCCCCGCTGGCGCAGCCGGCGCTGCCGGCGGGGGTGCGGTTGCGACCATTCCAGGCCGGAGCCGACGAGCAGCGCTTCGTGGAGGTCAACAACCGCGCCTTCGACTGGCACCCGGAGCAGGGCGGCTGGGACGTCGAGCAGGTTCGCGTCCGGGAGGCCGAGCCGTGGTTCGACCCCGAGGGCTTCCTGCTGGCCGTCGACGAGTCCGACCGGCTGCTCGGCTTCCACTGGACCAAGATCCACAGCGATCGGGAGCCGATCGGCGAGGTGTACGTCCTCGGCGTGGACCCGGCCGCCCACGGCCGCGGGCTCGGCGTCGCGCTCACCCTCGCCGGCCTGCACTACCTGCGCGATCGGGGACTGCGCGAGGTGATGCTCTACGTGGAGGCCGACAATCCGGCCGCGGTGGCGATGTACCGCAAGCTCGGCTTCACCGACTGGGACACCGACGTCGCGT
>DASSUA010000422.1:0-3530 GCA_035707525.1 Pseudonocardiaceae bacterium | reverse complement strand
GTGCGTCGCGCTGGCGTGCTCGGGAGGGCGGCTCGGGTCGTGGTGCCCGGCATGGTGGCGACCGGCTCCCGCGTCGTTGCCGAGGCCGTACCGCTCTGGTGCTCGGCGGTGTCGCGCGCGGTCGGCGACGGCCCCGGCGCCCCGGTGGAACCCGGCTGGCATCCCGCCACGAGCGCGGCCGTCACGCAGACCACCGCGGCGAGCACCGGCGCAGTCGACCGCCTCACGGTCGGTGAGCCTATCGCCCGTCACGCTGGCCGTCGGCGCCCTGACCTGCGAATCAAGGCCTCGGCGCGGCTCTCAGGCGCGGGTCCGCTGGCGGGCGGCGAGCCGGGCGGCCAGCCACAGCGGCAGTGCGGCCGCGATGCCGGTGAGCACGAGCAGGGTCACCGACAGGGTGCTGGCGTAGCCGAGCTCGCCGTACTCGAACGCCCGGCGGTAGATCAGCAGCGGCGCGGTGAGGGTCGCGTTCGCCGGGCCGCCGCCGGTCACCAGCAGTGCCGGTACGAAGGCGTTCTGGACGACGAGGACCACGTCGCGCACCGCCAGGACGAGCACGATGGGCGCCATGAGCGGCAGGGTCAGCCGGGTCGTGGCGAACCAGGCCGACCCGCCTTCGGTGTCGATCACCTCGTACAGACGCGCCGGGATCGCGGCTCGGGCGGCGAGCGCGACCACGAACGCCTCCCCCACCTGGAACGCCATGACGAGCATGAGCCCGAGCCGCGCGCCCCACTCCGTGGTGAGGAAGCCGGGGTCCGGGATGCCGAGCGCGCCGAGCAGCGCCGGCAGCGGCCCGTAGAGCGGGTTGAGGATCCACAGCCACAGCAGCGCCCACGCCGCATCCGGGATGACCGAGGGGAGGTACGCCGAGACCCTGCCGACGGCGGTCGCCGAACGGCCTCGAGCCTGCCGGCGTTCGGCCAGCAGCAGCGCCGCGCCGACCGCGAGCAGCAGCCGCAGCGGCACGACGACGGCGGCGACGAGCGCGCTGACGCCCACGGCGTTCCAGAAGGTGCGGTCGCGCGCCAGCCGGGCAAGGTTGCCGGCGCCGGTGAACTCCGGCGGGCGGAAGCCGTAGTAGTCGGTGAACGCGAGGACGACGGCCAGGGCGAGCGGGACGAAGACGAGAAACGCGGACCCGAGAAGGTATGGCAGGGCAAGCGGCCAGCGGGCCGCCGCCGGAGTAGGTCGCCTCACCGGCGCTCGCCCGTTGCGGCGTCGAAGTGGTGCTCGTCCTCGGGCCGCCAGACCATGGCCACCCGTTCCCCGGTCCGCGGGGCCTGCGCCCACGGCAGCCGGGCCAGCAGGTCACCGTCCGCCCCGTCCGGCAGCAACCGGACGAGGCACTCCTCCCCCGCCGGCTCGACCGCGACGACCGACCCGCGGCGCCCGCCGGCACCGTCGGGTTCACCAGCACCGTCGGGTTCACCGCGCAACCGCACGCGCTCGGGCCGCACCCCGACGACGACCCCGCCGGCGGCCGGCAGGAGGTTCATCGGGAGCGGGCCGAAGATCCGCGCAACCGCCGTGCTCGCCGGCCGCGAGTACACCTCGGCCGGGGTGTCGCACTGCAGCACCCGGCCGGCGGCCAGGACGGCGACCCGGTCGCCCATCGCCATCGCCTCGACCTGGTCGTGGGTGACGTACACGGTCGGCACCCCGAGCGAGCGTTGCACAGCGCGGATCTCGGCACGCATCCGCAGCCGCAGCTGCGCGTCGACGGAGGCGAGCGGCTCGTCGAGCAGGCACACCCGGGGGGAGCGGATCATGACCCGGGCGAGCGCCACCCGCTGCCGTTCCCCACCACTCAGCTCGGCCGGCATCCGCTGCAGCAGGTGCTCGAGGTCGAGAAGGCGGGCGACCTCGTGGACCCGGGTCTCGACGGCGCGCCGGCCGCGCCCCCGGGCCCGTTCCCCGATCCCGATGTTCGCCGCGACGCCCAGGTGCGGAAACAGCGCCGCCTCCTGGAACACCATCGCCACGTCGCGCCGGCCGGCCGGCACGCCGGTGACGTCCCGGCCGTCGATGACGACGCGGCCCGCGTCGAGCGCCTCGAGCCCGGCGATCGCGCGCAGCAGTGTCGACTTGCCCGACCCCGAGGGCCCGACGACGACGAGCAGCTCGCCGTCCCTTGCCTCGAGGTCGACCCCGGCCAGGGCCACGACGTGCGCACCGCGGCGGGCCCGGAAGCCCTTGCAGGCGGCCTCGATCCGCAGGCTCATTGGCGCTGTAGCAGCGGGTCCGCCTGTTTGCGGATCTCCTCGAGAACCTCGTCGAGCGGTACGCCGTCTTCGAAGGCCCGCTGCAGCTGGGTGCCGATCACGTCCTCGACCTCCGGCCACGACGGCGTCACCGGCGTATGCCTCAGCTGCGGGACCGCGTCGAGGAACACCTGCGACGACGCGGGCGCGCGGGCCGGGCGCAGGAACGCCGGCGACGTCGCGACCGACCGCAGCGACGGCACGGTGCGCCCGCCGAGCGCGGTGATGGTCTGGCCCTGCTGGCCCACGGCATACACCACGAACTTCGCCGCGGCCTCCCGGCTCTGCGAGGCGCTCGCCACGCAGTAGGCGTCGGAGTGCAGGATCGACGCGGGCTCGCCCATGACGGGCAGGGCGGCGACGTCGAAGTCGAGGCCTCGCTGCTCCCGCAGCGCCGGCACCTCGACGCGCGAGCTCAGGAACATCGCCAGCTTCCCCGTCATGAACTGTTCCCGCAGGTCCTGCGCGGCGAGCTCGTCCTTGCTCGGCGTCGCGCCGGTGGCGATGAGGTCGACGACCGACTCGAGGGCGGCACGGGCACCGGGCTCGTGAAGGGTGGTGCGGGTCGGTTTCTCGTCGTTGTCGACGATCGTGCCGCCGCTGCTCCAGATGAACGGCGCCATCCGGATGATCGACGAGTCGAAGCCGGCGCCATTGACCCCGCCGGTCGTCAGGGCGGTGGCGGTCCGCACGAACTCGTCCCAGCTCCAGCCGGGCTCCGGCGCGGCGACGCCGGCCTGCGCGAACAGCCCGCGGTTCCAGTAGACGACGAGGGAGGAGACGTTCTGCGGCATGCACTGCAGGGCGCCGTCAAGGGTGAACGCGCGAAGCGGCTGCTCGTAGTAGCCGGCCAGGTCGAGCCCTTGCTGTTCGAGCAGCGGCCCGACCGGGTGCACGGCCCCGCGCCGCACGAACGGGGCGTACTCCCGGTAGTTGATCAAGAACACGTCCGGGGCGTCGCCGGAGGCGAAGGCGGTGGACAGCCGGGTGAGGTGGTCGCCGCGGCCGACCGTGACGAGCTCGACCTCGCCACCGCCCGAGTCCCGGTAGGCCGTGACGAGGCTGCGGTAGACGGCGGCCTCCTCCGGGTCGGCCCCGACCTGCACGGTGATCGGCGCCGCCGGGTTGCCGGAACCGGCGTCGTCGCTCGCGCCCGGCCCGCCGAAGCACCCGCCCGCGGCGAGCAGCCCCGAGAGCAGCAGCGCGATGCGCAGTCGCCGGGCGTTCACGAGCGCTCCACCGAGGCGAAGAAGGCCCGTTGGCCGA
>DASSUA010000421.1:0-2845 GCA_035707525.1 Pseudonocardiaceae bacterium | reverse complement strand
GGTGGCGGAGAACGGCGGGGCGACCCTTGTCGGGCTCGGCCTGGCCGGGGTCATCCTGATGGCCGGGGTCGTGGCCGTCGACGTCGGGGCACTTGTCAGCGCGCGCGCGGCGGTGCAGACGGCGGCCGACATGGCGGCGCTGGCCGCCCTCACGCCCGTGGATCCGTTCGCCCTGGATCGCCAAGGGCCAGCTGAGCTGCCACAGGGCCGGGAAGTGTCGAGGTCGGCCGAGATTGCGGCGGCCAACGGGGCCGAGCTGGTGCTGTGCGAGTGCTCGGCGGTGCAGGCGCTGGTCCATGTCAGGCGGCGGGTGCGCCTGGTGCCTGGTGGCCTGACCGTGATGCTCACTGCCAGGGCTCGAGCGGTGCTTGAGTCACCTCCAGCGGCGAGTCGCCCTACCGTTCCGCCGGCCGACCTGCTAAGAGCAGTGGATGAGGATCCGGCGGACCGTCCTCGTGGCGTCGCTGACCACGAGGCAACCGGTCGACCTGCGGGCCAACGCGAGCGCCGCGATGGCGGCGGTGCTGTTCGGGGCCTCGGTGGTGGCGGTCCGGGTCGCGGTCCGCGATGTGCCGCCGGTCAGCCTCGCGGTCCTCCGGTTCGGGCAGGGCTCGCTGCTGCTGGCCGGCGCCGTGCTCGTGATCGCGCCGGAGCTGCTGCGGGTCAGGTGGGAGCGGCTGCGCCTGTTCGCCCTGCTCGGGGTCGTGCTGTTCGGGCTGTTCCCGCTGACGTTCAACGTCGGGCTGGAGTACACCGAGGCGTCCCGGGGAGCGGTCATGCTCGCCACCATGCCGATCTGGAGCGCGCTGCTCGGGCGGATCGCCGGCGAGCGTCTCGCTGGGCGCCAGGTCGCCGGGGTCGCGCTCTCGTTCGTGGGCATCGGCCTGGCCTTCGTCGAGCCCGGACGGCCGATGGGCGACGCCATGAGCCTGGTCGGTGACGGGCTCCTGCTCCTCACCGGACTGCTCGGCGCGCTGTACGGCCTGATCGCGAAGCGGGTCCTGGCCGTTGACAGTGCCGCGACCGTCACGACCTACGCGATGCTGTTCGGGACAGTGCTGCTGTTGCCGGTCGCCGTCGCCGAGGGCATGGTCCCGGCCGTGGCCAGGCTGGACTGGCGGCTGCTCGGCCTGGTCGTGTTCCTTGGCGTGCTGGGCGGCGCGGCGGCGTTCCTGCTGTGGACCTGGGCGTTGTCCCGGATCACGCCCACGCAGGTCGCGGTCTACGTGAACCTGAACCCGATCGTGGCCGCGATCCTGGCCATCGCGCTCCTTGGCGAACGCCGCAGCCCCATGTTCGTGCTCGGCTTCGCGACCGTGGTCACCGGGGTTCTGCTGGTCAACTGGCCGGGACCCCGCCGGAGCTGAGCCTCGGGTGCGGGAAGCGCGGCACCCTGGAGTCACCTGGACCAGCTCCGCGGGCCGGGAGGCGACGGACCGAACGGAACCGGGTGGTGAGGTCGTCCTATGACCCCGCTGCCGTGGGCGCTGGGTCGATGGTCGCTGCCACCCGCAGTTCGGTCAGGTAGCGCTTGGTGATCCGGCCGCCGTAGCCGGTGTCGATCAGCTTGGCGATGCAGTCGAGCAGGTTGCGCTGGGCTTCGGGGTCGAGGGCGCGGTGTCCGGAGTAGGTGAGGAGAAGGTCGACGTAGCCGGCGGTCGAGTACGGCGAGTCCCATTCGTAGCGGCGGATCGTCGCCGGCCCGAACCGGTCGGACTGGTCGAGGCCGTAGTGGGCGCTGGGGATGTCGGTCGCCGGCTTCAGCCTCAGGGCGGTCGGGGTGTCGGGATCCCAGCGCACGTAGCAGTCCTGGACCTCGGCGAAGAACGACTCGTCACCGCCGGCGACGTGATGGGTGCTGACGGTGGCGAGGAAGCCGTCCGGTCGGAGAGCGTCGGCGATCTTGTCGACGCGCAGGGACGGGTCGATCCAGTGGAACGCGGTCGCGGCCAGGACGAGGTCGAACGGCTCCGCCGGGAGCGGCCAGGCCTCGAACGCCGCGTTGACCACGTCGACCGACGGGAAGCCGGCGAGGTTGCGCCGGGCGAGGGCGGCCAGGTCGGCGCCGAGCTCCACGGCGACGACCCGGCAGCCCCGCTCGGCCAGCGGGCGCGTGGCCTGCCCTGTGCCAGGCCCGATCTCCAGCACCCGGGAGCCGGCCCCGATCGACGTCAGCTCAGCCAGGTCGTCGAACAGCGCCGCCGGGTAGCCCGGCCGCGCCCGGTCGTACCGCTCGGCGTCCTGGTTGAAGGTCGACCGGAGCAGGTCCCGATCCTTCTGGGTCATGCCCCGGATCCTCCGGCGGGTCGCCCTCCGCTCAACTCCGCAAGGCCGCCAGCTTCCGGCAGGTGGCCGCCTTCTCGACCTGGCTCTACCGGCGACGTCAGCCTCGGGCAGGACCCGGCCGTCGGCCCTTCGATGCCGCTACCGGCGGCGGGCCTCCTCGTCGGCGTCGGCGGCGCGGGCGTGTTCGTCGGCCGCCCTGGCGTGCTCGTCGGCGGCACGGGCGTGCTCCTCCCGAACCGGCGACGTCGTGGTGCGGTCGTCGAGGCGTTCCCGGCTGGTGCTGGTGGGCTCCGGTGGGGGCGCCACGGCGGGATCGTGGGCGGCCGGGCGATCGGTCCGGGGGTTGTCGGCCGCGGTCCCGCCGGGCCGGTCGTGCGCCATGGCGGCGACGCGGCTGCGGTCGGTGGTTCCGTCCGCGCGGTCACGGCTCGCGGTGTCCGAGCGGAGGCGGTCGGTGGCGGCTTCGGCGCGGTCGCGTTCGGCGACGGCGTCGGCTCGGCCGCGCTGGACCGACTCCAGCTCCTGGCGGAGGCGGCTGTTCTCGCGCTCCAGCTCGTCG
>DASSUA010000420.1:0-11155 GCA_035707525.1 Pseudonocardiaceae bacterium | reverse complement strand
ATCGTGCAGGGAACTCGCCCATGACAGCGTTCGAGAGCATCGAGTGCGCCGTGATGGCGGTCGCGGCCGGCAAGGCGGTCATCGTCGTCGACGACGCGGACCGGGAGAACGAGGGGGACCTGATCTTCGCGGCCGAAAAGGCCACACCCGAGCTGCTGGCCTTCATGGTCCGCCACACGTCCGGCTACATCTGCGTCGCCCTCACCGGGCCGACGTGCGACCGGCTCGACCTGCCGCCGATGTACCCGGTCAGCCAGGACCGGCTGCGCACCGCGTACACGGTGACCGTCGACGCGAAGGAGGGCGTCACGACGGGGATCTCGGCGACCGACCGGTCCACCACGATCCGGCTGCTCGCCGACCCGGCGGCCACGGCGGGCGACTTCGTCCGGCCGGGCCACGTGGTGCCGCTGCGGGCCAAGGAGGGCGGGGTGCTGCGCCGGCCGGGCCACACCGAGGCGGCGGTCGATCTGGCCAGGATGGCCGGGCTGACGCCGGCCGGGGTGCTGTGCGAGATGGTCAGCGAGAAGGACCCGGGCTCGATGGCGCTCTACGACGAGCTCGAGGTGTTCGCCGCCGACCACGAGCTGCCGATCATCACGATCAAGGACCTGATCGCCTACCGGCGCCGGTTCGAAAAGCAGGTCGAGCGCGTCGCCGAGGCCCGCATCCCCACCGCACACGGCGAGTTCCGCGCGGTCGGCTACGACAGCCTCATCGACGGCATCGAGCACATCGCGCTGGTCCGCGGCGAGCTCGGCGACGGCGAGGAGGTGCTGGTCCGGGTGCACTCGGAGTGCCTGACCGGGGACGTGTTCGGCTCGCTGCGCTGCGACTGCGGGCCGCAGCTGGACGCGGCCCTGGCCGCGGTCGCCGCCGAGGGCCGCGGGGTCGTGCTGTACGTGCGCGGGCACGAGGGGCGCGGCATCGGCCTGATGCACAAGCTGCAGGCCTACCAGCTGCAGGACACCGGCCACGACACGGTCGACGCCAACATCGCGCTCGGCATGCCCGCCGACGCCCGCGACTATGGCACCGGCGCCCAGATCCTGGTCGACCTCGGGGTCCAGTCGATGCGGCTGCTGACCAACAACCCGGCCAAGCGGATCGGTCTGGAAGGCTACGGCCTGCGGATCGCCGAACGGGTCAAGCTGCCCGTCCGGGCGAACCCCGAGAACCTGCACTACCTGCGCACCAAACGCGATCGGCTCGGCCACGAGCTGGACGACCTCGACGGACAGGTGAACGCGACATGAGTGGAACCGGCCGGCCCGACCTCGCGGTGCCCGACGGTGCCGGCCTGCGCCTCGGGATCGCCGCCACCAGGTGGCACGAGACGATCACCACGGCGCTGGTCGAGCGGGCCGTTGCCGCCGCGGCCAAGGCGGGCATCGCCGAACCGACCGTGGTGCGCGTGCCCGGCGCGGTCGAACTGCCCGTCGTGTGCCAGGAGCTCGCCCGCGGGCACGACGCCGTGGTCGCCCTCGGCGTCGTCATCAGGGGCGGCACGCCGCACTTCGAATACGTGTGCGACGCGGTGACCGCCGGCCTGACCCGGGTCGCCCTCGACGAGGGCACCCCCGTCGGCAACGGCGTGCTCACCTGCGACACCGAGCAGCAGGCGCTCGACCGGTGCGGCCTAGCCGGCTCCGCCGAGGACAAGGGCTTCGAAGCCTGCGTGGCGGCCCTGGCCACCGCCCTCGTGCTGCGCGACCTGCGCGCTCGGGGAGCGGCCTCATGACGGACACGCTCGACGTGCGGCCGCGGCGATCGATCTGGGTGGCCGTCGTGGCCGCCGTCATACTGCTTGCGGTGTTCATCACCGTCGGCGTGCTGCTTCGCCGCTCGGACACCGGCGTCTACTTCCAGCTCGCCGACCAGATCGCGATGGGCGTGATCGGCGCGCTGCTGGCCGCCGCGTCGCTGCTGTTCGCCCGCCCCAGGCTGCGCGCCGACGCCGACGGCGTCCACGTCCGCAACGTGATCGGTTCGCACCGGCTGCCGTGGGCACTGGTGCAGCGCGTCTCGTTCCCGGACGGCTCGCCGTGGGCCCGCATCGACCTGCCGGACGACGAGTACGTCCCGGTCATGGCGATCCAGGCGGTCGACCGCGAGCGTGCGGTCGAGGCCATCCGCAAGCTGCGCGAGCTGCACGCCACCCACACCGCCCACCGAAGCTGAAGGGGTGGGATCGAGCTACCAGCCGCATCAGGTCCTCAACCGGGTTTCGGGCCCCGCGGTCGCGGCAGGTGCGGGACCTGGGGCTGCGCCAGCCGGCCGGCGGCCGTCACCGATCCCACGCCGGCCCGCGCAAGATGGCCGATCACGTGATCGGCCGTGCCTGTTGGTCCCCACCGCCCCTCGTTGGTGGCGATCGGTAGTCACACCGGCACGTCACGGTGATCGCGGACGTCCGCGGGCCCATGATCGCCGTTGGGTGCGGCTCTTCTGCAGGGACCGGGATTACGGCGCTGCCACAGGGCGGCTCTACGGGGGTGGTTCGTGATCGTCGTTTCGGCAGCACGAGCCGCACACAGCACGGTTCCGGCACCGCGATCATGAACCACCCCCGCCGCGGCCAGCGCGGATCCGCGCCACCGCGCCAATCCCGCGCCCATCCCCCGGCGCGCCGCACCCGCTGACGACCAAGAACGACAGACTCCCGAGCTTCCCGTGACCGATTGGTCAACGGCACACCGTCCAATTGACCAATTAGTCACATCACCCCGCAAAGCGATACCCGAGCTTCCGCCACCCCCGCAGCCAGCACCGACCCCACGCCGCCGAACCCATCCCTGGGGGGAGGGTTGGGACTGTCCTCTGCCAGGTCGGCCCCCGCCGCCCTTCGTCACACTTGGTGACTTCCTTCGTACGGTGGGTGTCACCGGTTGGCTCAGGGGTGTCGTCAAGGCGCTGCCAACCGCTCTTGGCGTGGCCCGGGCCGCGGGACGTGCGCAAGATCGCTGAAAGTGTGAACCCACCATGCAGTCAGGGCGCGGAAGTGCATGGTGAGCTCACACTTTCAGCGATCATGAACGGGTCGTGCCCATCGCGGACCGGTGACAGCCCAACGGGCGCCAAGCCCCCAGCACAGCCACACCCAACGACGATCACGACGCCCCGGCAACCCGACAAAGCCACCCACCCCTCCAACACAGCCACACCCAACATCGTTTCGGTGCCGTGAGCCGCGCTGAGCGCGGTTGGTGGCACCGAAACGGCGATCATGAGCAATGACTCGCGCAGCCCATCACCGAAGACAATCGCCAAATGATCGCCAGCATCGCCGGAAACCCGGTACCGGCCGCCACCGGGTCCCACTCCCGCGGTGCCCGACACGGCGCCGGGTCGCCGGTTGAGGCGGGATTGGGGTCAGCGTGGGCCCGCCGGCCCGCCCATCGCCCCGTTTCGTTGCGGGGGGCCGTGCATCGCCAACACACCACGAGAGCGGCTCGTAGGCTGGTGATCGTGGGTGAGGTCAGGGTCGGGGACATCAGGCTGCGCAACCGGCTGGTGACGTCCTCCAGCCTGCTCGGGTACGGGGTGGCGAACTCGGCGCTGGTTCCGTATGGCATGAGCCCGATCTCGAGGTTCGTGCCGCTGGAGCGGTTCGGCGCGGTGACCACCAGGACGCTGACGGTGCAGCCGCGCGAGGGCCACTTCACGACCAGGGACGACTGGCCGTTGCGGGAGCTGCCGGCGCTGCTGCCCCGGTACCGCCGAGTGCTGCGCCGCGCCGACGCGGGCTGGCTCAACGCGTTCGGCTGGTGCAATGTCGGCATCGACGCCTACCTGCGCGACTACTACCCGCGCACCAGGGCGCAGAACACGATCATCTCGCTCGGCGGCTTCTCGGCCGCGGAGTTCGTCACGCTGGTCGAGCGGGTCGACGCGGCGGTTCCGCCGGGCGAGATCGCCGCGGTGGAGCTCAACGTTTCCTGCCACAACGTCAACTTCGACTTCACCGGGATCGTCGAGGACGTGCTGGCCACGGCGGTGCCCGCGAGCCGGCACCCGGTGATCCTGAAGCTGTCGCCGGACTACGACTACCTGGCGCACGCGCGGCTGGCGCAGCGGCACGGCGTGGCGGCCCTCACGGCGATCAACACGGTCAAGGCCCTGCGGCTGGACCCGCGCACCGGGGAGCCGTGGCTGGCCAACCGGTACGGGGGCCTGTCCGGCCGGGCGATCAAGCCGATCGGTCTGCGGGTGGTCGCCGAGCTCAGGGACGCCGGAATCAAGCTGCCGATCATCGCCAGTGGTGGCATCCGCACGTTCGGCGACTGCCGCGAGTACTTCTGGGCGGGGGCGGACGCGGTGAGCCTTGGCAGCGCGAGCTGGCTGGCCAGCTACCCCGGGTACGCGTTGGCCCCGGCGGCGGCGCTGCGCATCCGGTCGATCCTGCGCCGGATTGAACACTTCGAGCCGCCCACGCGTACTCCTGTGCGACAACCTCTCGAACACGACGGGCAGCTGGAGGAAACGTCTTGACTCCCAAGCCACAGTCCACGGACCCCTCCCGCCGGCAGGTGCTGTGCGGCCTGGCCATCGCCCTTATCGCCCCCGGCGCCCTGGCCGCGTGCGGTGACGGTGGCGGGTCGGCCGGCTCGACCACCACGGCCGGTCCGCCGCCCACCACCGGCGGGTCCGGTTCCACGGGGTCCAGCGGCGGGCCGGCCGGCGGTTCGGCGTTGGCGAAGCTGTCCGACGTCCCGGTCGGCGGCGGCACCCTGGTCGACTCGCCGTCCGGCAAGGTGCTGGTCGTGCAGCCGACGGCCGGAACGGTGAAGGCCTACAACCCGACCTGCCCGCACCAGGGCACGACCGTGAACGCGCCGCAGGACAATGTCATCACCTGCCCCAACCACGGCAGCCAGTTCGACGCGAGCGACGGCTCGGTCAAGACCGGCCCGGCCGCCAGCCCGCTTGCCGAGATCCCGGTGCGGGTGCAGGGCACCGACATCGTCCTGGCCTGACCGCCACCCGCCCCCCGGCGCCACCCGCGCCCGGGCGGCTGCGCGCTCCCGGGCGCCACCCGCCCCGGGCGCCGCGCGCCCCGGGCCGGAAACGAGATCGGTCCCGGTCGGCGCGGGTTTGCCGGGCCGTAGGCTGGCAGCGTGGCCGACCCGTCGACCTACCGCCCCGCGCCCGGGACCATTCCCGACGCGCCGGGCGTGTACCGGTTTCGGGACGCGGGGGGCCGGGTCATCTACGTCGGCAAGGCGAAGAGCCTGCGCAGCCGGCTGAACTCGTACTTCGCCGACCTGTCGGCGCTGCACGTGCGGACCAGGCAGATGGTCACCAGCGCGGCCGGCGTGGAGTGGACCGTGGTGTCCACCGAGGTCGAGGCCCTTCAGCTGGAGTACAACTGGATCAAGGAGTTCGACCCGCGGTTCAACGTCCGGTACCGCGACGACAAGTCCTACCCGGTGCTCGCCGTGACGCTGCACGAGGAGTACCCGAGGCTGCACGTCTACCGCGGGCCGCGGCGCAAGGGCGTGCGCTACTTCGGCCCGTTCGCGCACGCCTGGGCGATCAGGGAGACGCTGGACCTGCTCACCCGGGTGTTCCCGGCGCGGACCTGCAGCCACGGCGTGTTCAAGCGGCACGGCCAGATGGGCCGGCCGTGCCTGCTCGGCTACATCGGCAAGTGCTCGGCGCCGTGCGTGGACCGGGTGTCCGCCGAGGAACACCGGGCGATCGTCGAGGACTTCTGCGACTTCCTCGCCGGCCACACCGACGCGATGATGCGGCGGCTGGAGCGGCAGATGCAGGCGGCGTCGAGGGACCTGGAGTTCGAGCGGGCGGCCCGGCTGCGCGACAACCTGGCGGCCCTGCGCCGGGCCATGGAGAAGCAGGCCGTCGTGCTCGGCGACGGCATCGATGCCGACCTGGTCGCCTTCGCCGAGGACGAGCTCGAGGCCGCGGTGCAGGTGTTCCACGTGCGCGGCGGCCGGGTGCGCGGCCAGCGCGGCTGGGTGATCGAGAAGGTCGAGCCGGTCGGCACCGCGGGGCTGGTCGCGCAGTTCCTGAGCCAGTTCTACGGCGAGCAGGCCGCGCTCGCCGAGCAGGCCGACGCCGGCGGCAGCCCGATTCCCAAGGAGGTGCTGGTCCCGGAGCTGCCGGAGGACGCGGAGACGGTCGCCGACTGGTTGAGCCGGCTGCGCGGCTCGCGGGTGCAGATCCGGGTGCCGCAGCGCGGCGACAAGCGCGCGCTGGCCGAGACGGTAAGGCGCAACGCCGAGGAGGCGTTCACCCTGCACAAGCTGCGTAGGGCCGGTGACCTCACGGCCCGCTCGGCGGCGCTGCAGGAGATCCAGGAGGCGCTTTGCCTGGACACCGCCCCGCTGCGGATCGAGTGCGTCGACGTCAGCCATGTGCAGGGCACCGACGTGGTCGCCTCGCTCGTGGTGTTCGAGGACGGGTTGGCCCGCAAGTCCGACTACCGCCGCTTCGCCATCCGCGACGGCGCCCAGCAGGGTGACGTCGGCTCGATCGCCGAGGTCGTGCGGCGGCGGTTCTACCGCTACCAGAAGGAGACCGCCGACGGCGTCACACCGGGCGTCGACCCGGAGACCGGCAAGCCGCGCAAGTTCGCCTACCCGCCGAACCTGCTGCTCGTCGACGGCGGCGCGCCGCAGGTCGCCGCGGCCGCCGACGTGCTGGCCGACCTGGGCGTCACCGATGTGGCGGTCGCCGGGCTGGCCAAGCGGCTCGAGGAGGTGTGGCTGCCCGGCGAGCCCGACCCGGTCGTGCTCGCGCGCACGAGCGAGGGCCTCTACCTGCTGCAGCGCATCCGGGACGAGGCGCACCGGTTCGCGATCGCCTACCACCGGCAGAAGCGGTCGACCAACATGACCGCCTCCGTGCTCGACGAAATACCGGGCCTTGGAGTGGGCCGCAAGGCCGCGCTGTTGAAGCATTTCGGTTCGCTGCGCAGACTGCGTGCAGCCAGTGTCGATGAGATCGTCGAAGTGCCCGGGGTGGGGCGGCGCACCGCGGAGGCGGTGCTCGCCGCGCTGGTCACGGACAAGGGAGAGGCGGGGAGCGGCTGATGGCAATGGGGGCTTCGGGGGTCCCGGCGGCCGGGCGGCACCACGGCATCGAGGTGGCGGTCGTGACCGGCCTGTCCGGTGCCGGTCGCAGCACCGCGGCGAAGGTGCTGGAGGATCTCGGCTGGTTCGTCGTCGACAACCTGCCGCCCGAGCTGATCTCGACGATGGTCGAGCTCGGCGCGCAGGCGGCCAGCGGCGCGGTGACCAAGGTCGCCGTGGTCATGGATGTGCGCAGCCGCGCGTTCACCGACGACCTCGCCGCCGTCATCAAGGACCTCGACGCCCGCGGGTACAAGCCGAGGGTGCTGTTCCTGCAGGCCTCCGACGCTGTGCTGATCCGGAGGTTCGAGTCGGTCAGGCGCGGTCACCCGCTGCAGGGCGACGGCCGGCTGGCGGACGGGATCGCCGCCGAACGCCAGCTGCTGGGACCGCTGCGCGCCGAGGCCGACCTCATCGTGGACACCTCGGGCCTGTCGGTGCACCAGCTGCGCGCGACGATCGAGGACGCGTTCGGTACCGAGTCCTCCACCCGTACCCGTGTGACCGTGCTCTCGTTCGGGTACAAGTACGGCCTGCCGATGGACGCGGACATGGTGATCGACGTGCGGTTCCTGCCCAACCCGTTCTGGATTCCCGAGCTGCGGGAGCTGACCGGGCGCGACGGCGACGTTCGCGACTACGTGCTGTCCCAGGAGGGCGCCGGCGAGTTCCTCGACCGCTACCACGAGCTGTTGCGCCTGATCAGCGGCGGCTACCGGCGCGAGGGCAAGCGGTACCTGACGATCGCGGTCGGCTGCACCGGGGGCAAGCACCGCAGCGTCGCTATCGCCGAGGAGCTGGCCTCCAGGCTCGCCAACGAGGACGGGGTCACCGCCAAGGTCGTGCACCGGGATCTGGGGCGCGAATGAGCTCCGGGCCGGCGCACCGGTCCGGCCGGGCGCTGCGCGCGGTCGCCCTCGGTGGCGGCCATGGCCTGTACGCCACGCTTTCGGCGCTGCGGCGGCTCACCGACGACGTCGTCGCGGTCGTCACGGTCGCCGACGACGGCGGCTCGTCCGGCCGGCTGCGCCGCGAGCTCGGGCTGCTGCCGCCGGGCGACCTGCGGATGGCGCTCTCGGCGCTGGCCGGGGATGACGGCGGCCAGCGCTGGGCGCAGGTGTTCCAGCACCGGTTCGGCGGCCATGGGGCGCTCGCCGGGCACGCGGTCGGCAACCTGCTGCTGGCCGGGCTGATCGAGGTGCTCGGCGATCCCGTCGCGGCGCTCGACCAGGCCTGCCAGCTGCTCGGGGTCCGCGGCCGGGTGCTGCCGATGTGTACCGACCCGCTCGACATCGAGGCCGACGTGAGCGGCCTCAACGGCCAACCGGAGGTGGTGCGCAGGATCAGGGGGCAGGTGGCGGTGGCCACCACACCGGGACGGGTGCACAGAGTGCGGTTGCTGCCGGAGAGCCCGACCGCCTGCGAGCAGGCGGTGCAGGCGGTCCGGGACGCGGACCTGATCGTTCTCGGTCCGGGCTCGTGGTTCACCAGCGTGTTGCCGCACCTTCTGGTACCGGCGTTGCACGGGGCGTTGACGCAGGCCCGCGGCATGCGGGTGGTGGTGCTGAACCTGGTGCCGCAGCCGGGGGAGACCGCTGGGTTCTCACCGGAGCAGCACCTGGACGTGCTCAGCCGGCACGCGCCGCGGCTGCGCGTGCACGCCGTGCTCGCCGACACCGACGCGGTGCCACTGCCGGGGCGGCTGACCAGCGCGGCGGGGGCGCTGGGGGCGAAGGCGCACCTGGCTCGGCTCGCTCGGCTGGATTCGGCCGGCACCAGGGACCGGCACGACCCGGCCGCGTTGGCCGCGTTGCTGGAACAGGTGCTGACCGCCGGCGTCACGGGAGGACGCGTCGCGGCTCACCCTGGCGGGGGGTCAGCGGCCGGGAGAGAGGAGCGGGCAGCGTGGCAATGACGGCTGCCGTGAAGGACGAGCTGAGCCGGCTCGCGGTCACGAAGACGTGCTGCCGGCGGGCCGAGGTGTCCGCGTTGCTGCGGTTCGCCGGCGGCCTGCACATCGTGGGGGGCCGCGTCGTGGTCGAGGCCGAGGTCGACGCCGGATCGACGGCACGGCGGCTGCGGCGCGACGTCCACGAGCTGTACGGGCACACCTCGGACGTGCACATGATCACGGCCGGCGGGCTGCGCAAGGGTACCGGGTACGTGGTGCGGGTGGTCCGCGACGGGGAGGGGCTGGCCAGGCAGACCGGCCTGCTGGACCTGCGCGGCCGGCCGGTCCGGGGCCTGCCGCCGCAGGTGGTGTCGGGCGGGTTGTGCGACGCCGAGGCCGCCTGGCGCGGCGCGTTCCTGGCGCACGGCTCGCTCACCGAGCCGGGGCGCTCGTCGGCGCTGGAGATCACCTGTCCCGGCCCGGAGGCGGCGATCGCGCTCGCCGGGGCGGCCCGCCGGCTCGGCATCACAGCCAAGTACCGCGAGGTGCGTGGCGCCGACCGGGTCGTGGTCCGCGACGGCGACGCGATCGGCGCGCTGCTGACCAGGCTCGGCGCGCACTCGTCGGTGCTGGCCTGGGAGGAGCGGCGGATGCGCCGCGAGGTCAGGGCCACCGCCAACCGTTTGGCCAACTTCGACGACGCGAACCTGCGCCGCTCGGCGAGGGCCGCCGTGGCCGGCGCCGCCCGGGTGGAGCGGGCGCTGGACATCCTCGGCGGCGAGGCGCCGGAGCATCTGGTGATGGCCGGCAAGCTGCGGATGACCCACCGGCAGGCGTCGCTGGAGGAGCTCGGCCAGTTCGCCGACCCGCCGATGACCAAGGACGCGGTCGCCGGCCGGATCCGGCGGCTGCTGGCGATGGCCGACAAGCGCGCCGCCGATCTCGGCATTCCCGACACGGAGGCCGTCGTCACCGCCGAGATGCTCGACAGTTGACCACCTGACCTGCGTGAAGCCGGGGTGTGGATAGGGTTGGCGCAAGAGGCCAGCCCCGCCCGGCGGCGCCGGGCCGACCTGCAAGGGAGATCACCGTGGCTGTGCGGGTAGGCGTGAACGGCTTCGGCCGGATCGGCCGCAACTTCTGGCGCGCGGTCAACGCGGCGGGCACCAACCGGGACATCGAGATCGTGGCGGTCAACGACCTGACCGACAATGCGACCCTGGCTCATCTGCTGCGCTACGACAGCGTGCTCGGCACCCTCGACGCGGACGTGAGCGCCAAGGGCGACGCGATCGTGGTGAACGGTCAGTCGATCAGGGCACTGGAGGAGCGCGACCCGGCCAGCCTGCCGTGGCGTGAGCTCGGCGTCGACGTGGTGATCGAGTCGACCGGCCGGTTCACCAAGGCCGAGGACGCGCGCAAGCACATCGAGGCCGGGGCCCGCAAGGTGATCATCTCGGCACCCGCCAAGGGCGAGGACCTGACGGTCGTCCTCGGCGTCAACGACAGCGCCTACGACGGCTCGCAGACGATCATCTCGAACGCGTCGTGCACGACGAACTGCGTGGCGCCGATGGCCAAGGTCATGCACGAGGCGTTCGGCATCGTGCGCGGCCTGATGACCACGATCCACGCCTACACCAACGACCAGGTGATCCTCGACTTCCCGCACAAGGACCTGCGGCGGGCAAGGGCCGCGGCGACCAACATCATCCCGACCACCACCGGCGCCGCGAAGGCGACCGCCCTGGTGCTGCCGGAGCTCAAGGGCAAGCTCGACGGGATCGCCATGCGTGTCCCGGTGCCCGACGGCTCGGTCACCGACCTCACCGTCGAGGTGAGCCGCCCGGTCACCAGGGAGGACGTGAACGCCGCGTTCCGCGCGGCGGCCCAGGGCGAGCTCAAGGACATCCTGGTCTACACCGAGGACCCGATCGTGTCCGGCGACATCGTCGGCTCGCCGGCGTCCTGCACGTTCGACTCGTCGCTGACGATGGTCATCGACGGCACCTACGTCAAGATCGTCGGCTGGTACGACAACGAGTGGGGCTACTCGGCGCGGCTCGTGGACCTCACCGCTCTGGTCGCCAGCAAGCTGACATGAGGACCGTCGACGACCTGCTCGCGGAGGGATCGGGCGACCTGGCGGGCCGGCGGGTGCTGGTCCGCG
>DASSUA010000419.1:0-5500 GCA_035707525.1 Pseudonocardiaceae bacterium | reverse complement strand
GGGGGTCAGCCGGTGGGGAGGGGGTTAGTCGGGGGTGCGTTGTTTGGGGCGTAGGCGGATGGCGGTGATTGCGTGGCCGTCGATGCCTCTGATTTCGAGCAGCCAGTGGCGGAACTCGACGCGCTCGCCGGGGGCCTGCGGAATGTGCCCGAGCTCGACGAGCGCCATTCCGGCGATTGTGGCGTAGTCGCCAGGCGGGGCGTCGGCGATCTCGACGCCGATGTCCGGCAGGTCGTGCACCGGGAAGGTGCCGGGCAGCACCAGCGAGCCGTCGGGCTGGTGCCGCACGCCCATGACGTCGTCGTCGGTCTCGTCGTAGATCTCGCCGACGATCTCCTCGAGCAGGTCCTCGAGGGTGACGATCCCGCTGACCGCGCCGTACTCGTCGACGACCAGGGCGAGCTGCTCGCGCTCGGCCTTGAACCGGCGAAGCGCGTCGGAGACGCGCAGGGTGTCCGGGAACATGGCGGCCGGCCGGACGTGCCCGGTGACGGTGCCGCCCTCGCCGAGCAGGTCGCGCAGCAGGGCGATGCCGACGACGTCGTCGAGGTTGTTGGAGCGCACGACCGGCGCCCTGGAGTGCCCGGAGTCGGCGAGGGCGACCCTGGCCTGCTCGACGGGCAGGTCGGCGTCGAGGGTGAACACCTCCCGGCGCGGCACCAGCACCCCGCGCAGCAGCCGCTCGTGGATCTCCAGGGCGCCGGTGATGATCAGGCGCTGCTCCCCGGTGAGGCCGCGGTGCCCGGCGACCAGGTCGCGCAGTTCGTCGGGGCTGAGCTGCTCCTTGTCGGCGTCCGGGTCGCCGCCGAGCACGCGCACCGTGACGTCGGTGGTCCGGCCGAGGGCCCAGACGACCGGTCGCGACAGCGTGGCCAGGGCGTTCAGCGGCCGGGCGGCCAGGACGGCCCACGGCCGGGCGTACTGCATGGCGAGCCGCTTGGGGGCGAGCTCGCCGAAGACGAGGGTGACGAACGTCAGGACGAGCGTCACGCTGGCGATCGCGACGGGCTCGGCCGCCCCGCCGAGGAAGCCCAGCAGCGGCACGAGCGGTTGGGCGAGCGAGACGGCCGCCGTGGCCGAGGCCAGGAAGCCGGCGAGGGTGATGCCGATCTGGATGGTGGCCAGGAACCGGTTCGGGTCGCGGACCAGCCGGGTGAGTGTCCGCGCGGCGGTGGACCCGCGCCGCTCGAGCTGCCGCAGCTGGCCCTCGCGCAGCGAGATCAGCGCGATCTCACTGCCGGCGAACAGGGCGTTGAGCAGCACGAGCACTCCGACCAGCAACAGCTCGAACCAGTACCCACCCACCCGGCTAGTCTGCGCCGTCGACTCCGAGATCCCGGCGCAGGGCCGCGCGAAGCGTCAGATAACTGGTCTTGGTCTCGTCCCACAGCTGGGCCACCCGGTCCGCCTCGGCATGCCCGGCCAGCAGGGCGGCCGTGAGTTCGGCCTTTGACAGGACCGCCGGCTGCATCAGGTTCCGGATCTCGGTCGGGGCGTAGAGGTTGACCGGACCGAGGGCCTCCCTGGCCAGCGTGCGCATCTCGCGCAGCTCGGCGCGCATCTCCTCGGTGAGCTCGCCGTTCTCGGCCAGCACCCGGTGCTGCGCCGGGTACAGCGCCCAGCTCCACGTTTCCAGCAGGCCGATCAGCTTGGCGTAGGCGTCCTGGCGGCCGGCGTAGCTGCGCTGCTCGCGCTCGGCCGTCCGCTCGCGCTGCCAGCGGGACTCCTCCCTGTCCAGCTCGCGCTTCCAGCGCCGGTCGTCGCGCCAGCCGGCGATCAGCTGGGCGCCGAGCACGCCCGCGAGGCCGAGCAGCCCGACGACGACCGGCACCCACACCGATACCTGAGTGGACAGCACGCGCACACCGTACGCACCGCCCGATCATGGCCGGACACGCTGGCCATGCCAGGATCGTTGCCCGTGAGCACGGTCTACGACTGCAGCGACGCCGATTCGCGCCAGGCCGGCCTGGCGGCCGCCACCGGGGTTGTCCGGGCCGGCCGGCTCGTCGTGCTGCCGACCGACACGGTGTACGGCCTCGGCTGCGACGCGTTCGACGCGGCGGCGGTGCAGACGCTGCTGGAGGTCAAGGGCCGCGGGCGGCAGATGCCGGTGCCGGTGCTGGTCGGCTCGTGGAACAGCGTGGACGGGCTGGTGCTGACCGTGCCGCGCCCGGCGCGAGCGCTCATCGAGGCGTTCTGGCCGGGCGGGTTGTCGCTGGTCCTGACCCACGCGCCGTCGCTGACCTGGAACCTCGGCGACACCAGGGGCACCGTCATGCTGCGGATGCCGCTGCACCCGGTCGCGATCGAGCTGTTGCGCGAGGTCGGGCCGATGGCGGTCTCGAGCGCGAACCGATCGGGCCAGCCGCCGGCGACCACCGCCGAACAGGCCAAGGAGCAACTCGGCGACGACGTCACCGTGTACCTCGACGGCGGGCCGGCGGGCGATCCGGTGCCTTCCACGATCGTGGACCTGACCGGACCCGATCCGGTGGTGCTTCGCGCAGGGGCGGTGCCAACGCAGCAGGTCAGCGAGGTGCTCGGGGTCGAGGTGGCGGTCGCCGGCTGACTGCCGGTTCGAGGGCCGGCGGCCGGCCGGTACGGTATCGGGCGTGAACGAGCCGTTCTGGGGTCCAGACTTCGGCCAGCTGCAGCGGACCGATCCGGAGATCGCCGACGTGCTGCTCGGCGAGCTTCAGCGGCTGCGCAACGGCCTGCAACTGATCGCGAGCGAGAACCTGACGAGCCCCGCGGTGCTGGCCGCGCTCGGCTCGACGCTGTCGAACAAGTACGCGGAGGGGTATCCCGGCCGCCGCTACTACGGCGGGTGCGCGCAGGTCGACATCGCGGAGGAGCTGGCGAACGCGCGCGGGCGCGAGCTGTTCGAGGCCGAGCACGCCAACAGCCAGCCGCACTCGGGCGCGAGCGCCAACCTGGCGGTGTACGCGGCGTTCTGCCAGCCGGGCGATTCGGTGCTGGCGATGTCGCTGCCGCACGGCGGCCACCTCACGCACGGCTCGCGGGTCAACTTCTCCGGGCGGTGGTTCAACCCGATCCCGTACACCGTCCGCGAGGACACCGAGCTGATCGACTACGACCAGGTGCGCGACCTGGCGTTGCAGCACCGGCCGAAGCTGATCCTCACCGGGGCCACGGCCTACCCGCGGCTGATCGACTTCGCGGCGTTCCGGGAGATCGCCGACGAGATCGGCGCGATCCTGTGCGTCGATGCGGCGCACTTCATCGGCCTGGTCGCCGGCAAGGTGATCCCCTCGCCGGTGCCGTACGCCGACGTGGTCACCTTCACCACGCACAAGGTGCTGCGCGGACCGCGCGGCGGGATGATCGTGTGCCGGGCCGAGCACGCCAGGGCGATCGACAGGGCGGTCTTCCCGTTCAGCCAGGGCGGCCCGCTCATGCATGTGGTGGCGGCGAAGGCCGTCGCCCTCAAGGAGGCCATGAGCCCCGATTTCCAGGCCTACGCGGCGCAGGTGGTGTCGAACTCGGCGGCCCTGGCCAAGGGCCTGGAGGAGGAGGGCATGCGGCCGGTCTCCGGCGGCACCGACACCCACCTGTCGCTGATCGACCTGCGGCCCATCGGCCTCACCGGCGCCGAGGCGGAGGCCCGCTGCGACCTGGCCCGGATCACGCTGAACAAGAACGCGATCCCGTACGACCCGCAGAAGCCCATGGTCGCCTCCGGAATCCGGGTCGGCTCACCCTCGGTCACCACCCAGGGCATGATCGAGGGCGACATGGCCGAGATCGCGCGCCTGATCGGCCGCGCGGTGCGCGCCGAGCCGGGCACCGACTCCGGGGACAAGGAGCTCGCCGACGTCGCGTCGTTGGTCGCCGAACTTGTCGAGGCTCGCCCGGCCTACCCCCACGCCGGCAGCGCCGGGGGATAGCCTGTCGCCGTGGGCCCCACGCCTGCACCCGGCGCCGAGCTGGGGATCCTTCCCATCCGCGAGTACCTGCTGGTGGGACTGACCACCGCCGCGGTCACGTTCCTGCTCACCGGCCTGATCCGGCTGGTCGCGATCCGGATGGGCGCGGTCGCCACCCCGCGCGAACGCGATGTGCACGTAACGCCGATTCCCAGGCTCGGCGGCCTGGCCATGTACCTGGGCGTGCTGGCCGGCACGGTGCTCGCCAACCACCTGCCGGTGCTGCGCAGCGCGTTCGAGTTCTCCTGGGACGTGGTGGCCGTGCTCGCCGCGGGCGGCCTGATCGTCGTCGTCGGTGCCTTGGACGACCGCTTCGACCTGGACGCGGTCACCAAGCTCGCCGGCCAGGTGACCGCGGCCGGGGTGCTCGTGCTGTTCGGCGTGCAGTGGTTCCTGTTCTGGGTGCCGTGGGGCGGCGACGGCAGCCCCGGCGGCAGCATCGGCTCGGTGCTGCTGCTCGGCCAGGACCAGGCGGTCCTGCTGACCGTGCTGATGACCGTGGTGCTGACCAACGCGATGAACTTCGTCGACGGGCTCGACGGCCTGGCCGCCGGGATCGGGCTCATCGCGGCCGCCTCGATCGGCGCGTTCTCCCTCGGCCAGCTCGACTCGCGCGGCTCGGTCGACTCCTACCCGCCGGTGCTGATCGCCGCGACGCTGGCCGGGGCGTGCCTGGGCTTCCTGCCGCACAACTTCCAGCCGGCGCGCATCTTCATGGGCGACTCGGGCTCGATGCTCATCGGCCTGATGCTGGCCGCGGCGACCACGAGCGCCTCCGGTCGGGTCGAGACGCGCAGCACCGGGCCGAGCGACACGCTCGCGCTGCTGTCCCCGCTGCTGGTCGTCGCCGCCGTGCTGTTCGTGCCGATGCTGGACCTGGTGCTCGCCGTGCTGCGCCGGACGAGGGCCGGGCTGCACCCGTTCCACCCGGACAAGATGCACCTGCACCACCGGCTGCTGGAGATCGGTCATTCGCAGCGCCGGGCCGTGCTGCTGGTCTACCTGTGGGCCGCGCTGCTGGCCTTCGGTGCGGTCGCGCTCACCATGCTCGACGTGTTCGTCGTCGCGTGGGCGTTGAGCCTTGGCCTGCTGCTGGCCCTGCTCGCCTCCGTCGTTCCCGGGGTGCGCGCTCCGTAGCGACCGCCGTTTCGATCACGAGTGGATCTGTTGGCCCAGGTGCGCTCCGCCTGAGGTGATCGTCACACCGGCCGATCGTTGCGCGGAAAGCGCTGGTAGAGGCCGTCGGGGCCAGATCTGAGAGGACGTTTTCGCTGTGATAGCGTCTGCCTTGTTCCCACATGTGGGGAGCGATGATCAAGGTAGCCCATCGACGGCATTCGAGATCACCTGCTGGTTTGCCGCCAGTGAACGCCGTCCCTGGACTGTGAGGAGTGCCCATGAGCGATGGCGCCGGGCCCATCTCAGCCGTCTGCTGAGGCTGGTCCTCGGTGAGCCGGCCCGATGGCGGCTCCGACCTGGCGACCCTGCTGGGTCTCGGAGTGACCCTCGCTGCCTACCTGGTGGCCGGTCTCGGATTGGGTTGGCTGATC
>DASSUA010000418.1:0-2068 GCA_035707525.1 Pseudonocardiaceae bacterium | reverse complement strand
GTCGCTCATGGAGGTCGGTCCGGCGCCGGTGGACGCCGGACCGCCGACGGACCTGGCCGCCGCGGTACCGGCCATCCCCTTACCGGCCGAGCCCGCAGGCGAACCCGCCGTCAATCGTCAGGAAGGACCGGCGTCGACGCTCGGCGCCGGCGGAACGGATGCCGCCACACCCGCCACACCCGCTACGCCGCAGGGCACGCCGGCATCGGTACCTCCCGCCAGCGCGGTACCCGTACCGACGGAAGCGGGAAACCGCCCCGCAACACCGTCAGGGCCTACCGGGAGTGTGCCCGGGGTGATGACACCGCCAGTCATTGCCCAGCGGACGCTGGCATCCACCCGCGTCGGGGAGGCAACCCGCCGCCTTGGGCTCGGTGAGCCGATCCTGTTCCACAGCTCGTCCGCCGGCCCCAGTGCCTCCGGGCGGGACCTGTCCAGCGCGTCGGGTGTGGACCGCCCTGAGGTGACCGGTCCAGCAAGGCGCATCGACCAGCCCGAGGCCGAGAAGGGTGGCGAGCTGGCGCCGCCGGCCGAGGCGCTGTCCACCACGGGCCTCATCGGACTCGATGACCTGGGCCTCGGCGGCGGTGCCGAGCTGGGCGGTGGTGAGCCGGCCCCAGGCATGGACCCCGCCGGATCAGTGCCGGTCCAGCGCGGGACCGGCGGGGACACGTCGCCAGCTCCGCAGGGCCTCCCCGCGGTACGGCTCATCGGCGACCCGCTGCCGGCAGGCCCCCAGTCCCGTGACGCGCCACTGAGCCGGGTGGCGGCGCCCGCCGCGGCCCCGCTCGCGGTTGCCCGCCTGGTCGGTGACCGTCCGGCACCGCTGGCCGCCGGTGTTGTGGCGCGGCCGGCCAGCGGCGGCGGGCCGGTGACCGTCGCCCGGGCGCTCGACCCGAGCCCCGCACCCGCGCCGAACCATACGGGCCGGGCCAGCTTCACCGCGGCACCAGCATCCACTATGGACACGGTTCAGGCGCCGGTGGCACGCCCGCCGGCCCGGTTCGAGGCGCCGGTGACGGTACAGCGCGATGGGCCGCACGGGCCTGCCGTACCAAGCATCACGGCTCAGGCCGTCACCGTGGCCCACGCCGGGCCCGCTGCGCCGGACGGCCCGGTTCCGACTGCTGTCCAGCGGCAGCCTGGTCCGGTGTCGGAGCCGACCGCATCGGCGCCCGGACCGGCACCGGCGGCCGGCGGCGAGCCGGAGGAGCTGCTCGCGAAGCTGTTCGACCCGCTGCTGCGGCGGCTCAAGGCGGAGCTGCGCATTGACCGGGACCGGCGCGGGTCACTCACCGACCTGCGGCTCTGACGAGAGGAGTACGACATGGCCGAGCTGGACGAGGCCGTCGCGGTCTGCTTCGTCGTGAAGATCGACGATGAGAGCCTCGGCGCGTTCAACAGCTGCGAGGGGCTCGGCTGCGAGCTTGTCATGGAGCAGCGCGAGGAGGGCGGCAACAACGGCTGGGTGTGGCAGCTGCCGACGCGCATCAGGTACTCCAACGTGAAGCTGTCCCGGCCGGTCACCGCGACCAGCGGGAAGATCGCGCAGTGGTTCGCCGGCATGGCCTCCGGGGTGAAGCGCAAGACCGCGACGATCGAGGCACGCACCCTGGAGGGCAAGGTGGTCGCCTCCTGGAACCTGATGGACGTGGTGCCGGTGCGGTGGAGCGGCCCGCAGCTCAACCCGGACACCGCCAAGGTCGCGACCGAGACCATCGAGCTGGCCCACCACGGCTTCCTCGGTGGCGGGGGCAGGCGCTGACATGACCTCTCCCGTCACCTTCACCGCCGCCGGTGCAGCCCCGTCCGCCGGTGGGGCGCCGCAGAGCCTCCAGCCGGCGTACCTGGAGCTGCGCGAGCCGCCGGCCGGTGGCGGTACCGCCAACCCGGGTCCCCCTCTCGGGAGGATCAAGTTCCAGTTCAACCCCAAGGAGCTGAGCCTGGCCAAGAACGCCAAGTGGAAGCGCGAGGCCCAGCGCAACGCCAAGAAGAGCGGCCCTCCGGAGTTCACCGGGTCCGATCCGAGCAAGCGGACGCTGGAGATGTTCTTCGATGCCACCGACAC
>DASSUA010000417.1:0-3422 GCA_035707525.1 Pseudonocardiaceae bacterium | reverse complement strand
GTCACGGCGAGCGCGAGCGCGAGCCGCTGGCCCTCCGACAGGTCCCTCGGGTGCTGGCCGCCTACCAGGCCGCTCACGAGGCCGTCGAGCAGCGCACGGGTGGCGCCGGGGGCGCTGCCGGTCTCCCGGTCGGCCTGCGCGCATTCCTCGTCCACGGTCTCGGCGTAGAGCAGGTCACCGGGCTGCTGCGGCACCAGACCGACCAACCGCCGGCGTCGAGCCGGCCTGAGCTGGGCGGGGTCCTCGCCGCGGACGAGGACCCGGCCGTCCTGGCGGCGACCGCCGCCCTGCAGCGCCCACAGCAGGCTGCTCTTGCCGGAGCCGTTGCGACCCATGATCGCCACCCGCTCCCCGGCGCGAACCGGCAGGTCGACGCCGCGTACCGCAACGATCCCGTCGTAACGCACGGTCACCGCGCGGGCGTCGAGCACCGTCTCGGCCCCCGGTCCCCGGCTTGCCGGCGGTCCGGCCGGCGGCGCCAGGCCGGCGAGCCTTTCCCGTAACGGGCCGGCGAGCCGCCGGGCCTCACGCACCGACACCGCGGGTGGCCGCCAGCCGTCCAGCCGCCCGAGCCGCACCACCGGCGGCGCGACCGACGACCGTGCCAGCACGTCACCCGGGGCGCCCGCGACCGGTGGTTGGGCCGCGCCGGGCAGCCACACCACCCGGTCGGCGAACTGGGCGACGCGTTCCAGCCGGTGCTCGGCGACCAGGACCGTGATGCCGAGGTCGTGCACGAGGCGGTGCAGCGCGGCCAACACCTCCTCGGCGGCGCCCGGGTCGAGCGCGGACGTCGGCTCGTCGAGCACGAGCACCGTCGGGTGCGCGGTGAGCGCGGCGCCGATCGCCACCCGCTGCTGCTGGCCGCCGGACAGCGTCGCCAGCGAGCGGTGCCGCAGCTCGGCGATGCCGAGCAGGTCCAGGGTCTCCTCGACGCGCCTGCGCATCACCGCGTGCGGCAGGCCGAGCGACTCCATCGAGTAGGCGAGCTCGTCCTCAACGACGTCGGCGACGAATCCGGCGACCGGGTCCTGCCCCACCAGGCCCACGACGTCGGCGAGCTCGCGCGGCGGATGCAGGCGGGTGTCCCGCCCGGCGACCAGCACCCGACCGGCCAGCGTGCCGCCGGTGAAGTGCGGAACGAGGCCGTTGACCGCCGCCAGCAGGGTGGACTTGCCGGCACCGGTCCGCCCGATGACCAGACACAGCTCCCCCTCCGGCACGAGGAGGTCGACCCCGCGCAGCGCGGGCGCCGCCGAACCGGCATAGGTCACCGTGACCCCGTCGAAGTGAATCACCGTGCCGCTCCGGGACGTGCGGTGACGAGCGCCGGGAGCAGCGCGACCAGCACCGCGGCCGCGGGCAGCAGCGGCAGCGACGGCGTCACCAGCGGGATCGTGCTCGGGTGCAGCGCGGCCGCGTCACCGAGCGCCGCCGCGACCAGCACGCCCGCGACGACCGCCAGACCGCTGGCCGAGACGAGCACCTCGGGCGCCCGCCAGCGGTCGGGCCGGTAGCGGGTGCGCGGGACCCGGCGCCCGGCGAGCAGCAGGCCCGCCGCCGCGACCGTCACGCCGGCGGCCAGCAGCGGCGCCGCCAGCCCGGTCGGCCCGCCGAGGTCGAGCAGCCCGTACACGCCGGCGCACGTGCCGATCAGCCCGGCCAGCAGCAGGCCCGCCGTCGTGCGCCGGACCGCCACCGGGACCGCGCCGGTGCGCCCGTACCCGCGCGAGTCCATTGCCGCGGCCAGCGCGAGCGAGCGGTCCAGGGCGTCGGTCAGCACGGGCACCAGCAGGCGGCGCAGCGCGCGCGGGCCGCGCGAGGCGTCCCCGCGCAGCTGCTGCGCCCGCCTGATCGCCCGGGCGCTGACGATCAGCTGCGGGGCGATCGTGAGCGCCACCACCACCGCGACGCTCACCTCGTACAGCGCGGCCGGCAGCGATCGCAGCAGCCGCTTCGGGTTGGCCAGCGCGTTCGCGGCCCCGACGCACGCCAGCAGCACCGCCAGCCGCAGCCCGTCGTACAGCGCCGTCGCCAGGCCCTCCGCGGTGAGCGGGCCACCAAGCCGCAGCCCGGACGCCCAGCCCGGCAGCGGCACCTGCGGCAGGTCCAGCAGCACCGTCGTGCCGCCCACCCCGCCGAACACCACGTGCAGCAGCGTCCGGATCGCGATCACCACCAGGCCGAGCTTCAGGAACACCACGTACGACCGGGCCCACGGGGTGTCCGCGCGCCGGGCCGCCACGACGTAGCCGGTCACGGCCGCGATCAGCCCGAGCAGCAGCGGGTTGGTCGTGCGGCTCGCCGCCGTCCCGAGCGCGAGCGCCCACAGCCACCACGCACCGGGGTGCAGCCCGGGGCCGGCCGCGGCGGCGGCCGCCGCCGGGAGCCGGTTCGCCTTGGCGCCGGTACGGCCGAAGATCACGGCTGGACGGACCGTCGGGAGCGGGCGCGCCAGATCGCCAGGCCGGCCAGGGCGGCGATGAGCGCGACGGCGGCCAGCAGGCCGAGCGCGTCGCCCGGCTCGTCGACGTCGGCGGCCGGTCGCGGGTCAGCCCGCGCCGGGGCGGCCGAACCGCCGCCGGCCGGCGAGCCTGCGGCCGCGGGTCCCGATGAGGTCGCCGGGACCGTGCCCGTAGCACCCGGAGCCGGCTGACGGGCCGGCGCGGGGGTGGCGGTCGGGTTGGCCGGCGCGGCCGGAGACCTTGCCGGCGGCTGTGTGGGGGCGGGCTGCGCTGGCAACGGCTGCGCGGGTGGTGGCTGCTCGGGTGGTGGCTGCGCGGGTGGTGGCTGTGCGGGTGCCGGCTGCGTTGGTGCCGGCTGGGCGGGCGGTGAGACGGGTGCGGGCTGCGGCGGGGCGATGCCCGGCGCCACGCCGGCGCCGAACGACCAGCCCTCGACGCTGCCGGGGGCCGGGTTGTACGAGCCGGCGCCGGTGTTGCTGTAGCTCCACGAGCCGCCCGGCCGGGCGTGCCAGTACGACCAGTAGGCGCTCGTCGGCGGCGGGCCCGAGCAGGGGCCCGGTACGCCGTTGACCGAGCAGACCAGCCCGGGTTGCCCCGGCACCGGCGTGTAGCCGAAGCCGGCCGCGGTGAGCGCGCTCAGCCCGCTCGACGGGTCGCCCGCCGCGCAGCCGACGGCGACGCCGCCGAGGGCGCCGAAGTCGACGACGACGGTCACCCCGCTCGTCCCTGAGCAGGCCGCCGCGCGCGCCGGCGCCGGGCCGGCCAGCACCGGTATGCCGGCCACCAGCACCGCCGCGGCGCCCAGTGCGAGCCGCCGGCCCGATGGCGTCACCGGCGCGGCTCCTCGGCGGCGCCGGCCCTGGCGACCGCCGTGCGGCGGCGTACCGCCAGCAGCATGAGCAAGGCGCCGGCCAGGATCAGCAGAGCCCCGGTCCACAGCGACGGCCCGACCGGGGC
>DASSUA010000416.1:0-3331 GCA_035707525.1 Pseudonocardiaceae bacterium | reverse complement strand
CCGCACGTGGCGGCGTCGAGGGTGGCGAGGTGGTCCCGCACGCCGGCCAGGCTCGCCGCGGAGAGATCGGTGCCGACGTAGGCCTCGCACGCGTCCAGCAGGCCGAACAGCAGCAGCCCCGTCCCGCACCCGATCTCCAGGACGCGCGCCGGGTTCAGGGCGCGGATGCGGTCGAGCGTGTGCGCTCGCCACTCGGCCATGGCCTCCGCCGCGATCGGCTCGCCGGTGTAGCTGGAGTTCCAGCCGGCGATGTTGAACGTCGGGTCGTCCGGCTGCAAGCGGGTGACGGTCTGGTGGTAGATCGTGCGCCAGTGCGCGACGTGCTGCTCGGCGAGCGGGCCGGTCGCGTCGTCGACGGCATCGAGGTCGGGCACCAGGTAGGCGGCCAACCGCCGGCCGTCCGGCGCGCGGGTCACCGCCGCGTCCCTGGCCAGCGGAAGCTCGCGCAGCAGGTCCGCGACCCGGTCCAGTTCGGGGTCCGGCTCGAGTTCGGTGCCGGTCGAGCCGGCGCCTGCGGCCACCGGGGCCGGTGGGCGTGCGGCCGGGACCAGCTGCAGCACCTCGCCGACGGTGCGGTCGGGGTCGGCGACGAGCTCGAGCAGCAGCGCCTGCGCGGTCCGCATGAGCTGCTCGCCGGTCTCCGGCTCGAACCGCAGGGCGTCGTACCAGATCTGCAGGAACAGCGCGTCGTCCGGCACGACGATGAAGGTCAGCGGGTAGTTGGACTGCTCGAAGGTCTGGATGTCGCCGACCGACACGCTGCCGGTGCGGTACCGGGAGCCGTCCATCGGGTAGTTCTCCAGGCCCCGGCCGCTTTCGAACAGCGGGCGGTCGGGCGGCACCGACGTCCAGCCGCGGATCTGGTCCAGCGGCGTGTGCTCGAACTGCCTGGCCTGCACCTGGTCCCGAAGCAGCCCGGACAGCCAGCTCACCACCGGCTGGTCCCGGTCGACCCGGACCCGGGCGGGCAGCGTGTTGACGAACAGCCCGACCATCTCCTCCACGCCCTCCAGGGCGGGCGGCCGGCCGGAGGAGGCCACCCCGAACACCACGTCGTCGCCGCCGCTTCGGCCCGCGAGCAGCAACGCCCACGCGCCGTGCAGCACGGCGTCCAGCGTGAGCCGGTGCGCGCGGGCGAACTCACGCACCGCGTCCGAACGGTCCGCCGGCAGCCGCAGATGCACGCGGGCGTAGTCGGCATCGCGACGTTCGGCTCGCGCCGCGGCGTGGTCGAAGCCGAGCGGCGTCGGACCGGTTACGCCGCTGAGCACCCGGCGCCAGTACGCCCAGGCCCCCGAGAGGTCCAGGTCCGCCAGGTAGCCGACGTAGTCCCGGAACGGTCGCGGCGGCGGCTGCGGCACGAACCGGCCGGACCGGATCGACTCGTAGCTGTCGAAGATCTCCTGGATCAGCAGGGCGACGCTCCAGCCGTCCAGTACGACGTGGTGGTGGCTCCACACCAGGTGCCAGCGCTGCTCGCCGAGCCGGACCAGGTGCAGGCGCGTCAGCGGGGCCCGGGTGAGGTCGAACCCGGTGACCCGGTCCTCGGTGAGCAGCTCGGTCAACCGGTCCGCCTGCTGCTCCTGCGCCAGCTCGCGCCAGTCGTGGTGGGTCAGCGGCAGCGCCACCCGCTCGTGGACGACCAGATGCGGAACCGCGAGACCCGTCCAGGCGATGCTCGCGCGCAGCACCGCGTGCCGGTCGAGCAGGGCACGCCAGGCCCGTTCGAAGGCCCCGACGTCGAGCGGCCCGGCGAGGCCGATGCTGAACTGCTCGAAGTAGACGCCCGAGCCCGGGTTGGCCAGCGTGTGGAACAGCAGGCCGCGCTGCAGCGGCGTGAGCGGGTACAGGTCCTCGACGCCGTCGCGCTGCGCCACGAGCCGGTCGAGCCGGCGCTGGTCGATCTCGGCGAGCGGGAAGTCGCTCGGGGTCGGGCCGCCCGCCCCCGGCGACGTGCAGTGGTCGATCATGGCGCGCAGCGCGTCGACGCACTCGGCCGCCAACCGTCGCATCGCCGGCGCCGGGTACCGCTTCGCGGCGTAGCCCAGGTACACGTGCAGCCGGCCTTCGCGGATGCCGGCGACGACGTCGAGGGGGTACGGCCGCGGGTTGGCCGGATGCCGGGTGGCGGCCACCTGCTCCGGGGCCAGCCCGAACCCGGCGTCCGGCGGCGTGCCCTGGTCGAGCCGGCCGAGGTAGTTGAAGCTCACCTGGGCCGCCGGCAGCTCGGCGAGCTGCCGGGCGAGGTCGTCGCCGCGCAGCCAGCGGGCAAGTCCGTAGGGCGCGCCGCGGCCGGGCATCGCCCGCAGCTGCTCCTTGACCGCCTTGATCACCGTCGCCGGGCCGCCGGCAAGTCCCACACCGCCGGACAGGTCCAGCCAGACCGGGGTGAACCTGGTGAACCAGCCGACCGTGCGGGACACGTCGGCGCCGGCAGGCCCGGCGTCGCGCCCGTGGCCCTCGACGTCGACCAGCAGCCGCGGCGCGCCCGCCCACCGGCACAGGGCCTGCGCCACCGCGGCCAGCAGCAGCTCGTCCGGCCCGGTCCGGTAGGCCTGCCGGGCCGGTCCGAGCAGCGCCGCGGTGGCCGGCTCGTCGAGGGCGGCCACGGCGATCTCCACGTCGGCCTCCAGCCCGGGATCACCGCCCCCCGGCAGGGCCGGGACCTGGCGCGGGATCCGGTCCAGCCACCAGCGCGCCTGCCCGGCGACCCGGTCCGACCGGGCGAGCTCGTGCAGCCCGCGCGCCCAGGTCGGGAAGTCGGTGGTCTTCGGTGGCAGCGTGACCGGTTCGCCGGCGGCGAGCTGCCGGAGGGCGCCATCCAGGTCCTCCAGCAGCAGGTGCCAGGAGACGGTGTCCAGCACGAGGTGGTGCGCGGCCAGCAGCACCCGGTCCGGCTCATCGGCGGTATGGAACACGGCCGCCCGCAACAGCAGGCCGCGGGCCGGATCCAGGCCGGCCTGCACCTGCCGGACCAGCTCGTCGAACCGCGGACCTTCCGGTGCGGCCAGCTCGAACTCCTCGACCGGGACCGGGCCGTGCTCGGCCACCGGCACGATCCGGGCCCGGTCGCCGGCCAGGCACAGCCGCAGCAGGTCGTGGTGCGCGACCAGGGCGGTCAGCGCCTCGGCGAGCCGGTCGGGCCGCACCGGCTGCCGCGCGACCAGCAGCACCGGCAGGTTCCAGTGCTCGGCGTGCGGCAGGTCGAGGTGGCGGAACCAGGCCAGCGCCGGGGTCAGGGGAACCTCGCCGACGACCTCGCCCTGTTCGGCCTCGACCGTTTCCCCGGCTTCGGCGGCGACCGGGGCCAGCGCGGCGATGGTCTGGTGCG
>DASSUA010000415.1:0-13328 GCA_035707525.1 Pseudonocardiaceae bacterium | reverse complement strand
GCCGTACTCGCTGAGCGCGAGCACGGTCGCGCCGCGCTCGGCCGCGTCGTCCAGCAGCGGCACGACGGCCTCGTCCAGCTCGCGGGCGGCGCGCATCGCCTGCGGCGAGTCGGGGCCGAACCGCTGCAGGTCGTAGTCCAGGTGCGGCAGGTACACCAGCAGCAGGTCCGGCCGGTGGGTGGCGAGCACCTGCCGCGCGGCGCCCACGATCCACCGCGTCGAGGCCAGCGCCGCCGTCGGCCCCCAGTACTGGAACAGCGGGAACGCGCCGAGCCGCGCGGTCAGCTCGTCGTGCAGCCCCGGCGGCCGGGTGTAGCAGTCCGGGGACTTGCGGCCGTCGGCGTGGTAGATCGGGCGCGGCGTGACCGTGAGGTCGGTCGTGGCGCCCATCGCGTACCACCAGCACAGGTTGGCCGCCGTGTAGCCGGGCCGGCGCCGCCTGGCGGCCTCCCACAGCTTCTCGCCGTGCACGAGCCGGTTGTGCTGGCGCCAGAGGAAGACCTCGCCGAGCTCCCGGAAGTACCAGCCGTTGCCGACGATGCCGTGCTGCCGGGGGGTGAGGCCGGTCAGGAACGTCGACTGGGCGCTGCAGGTGACGGCCGGCAGCACGGTGCCGAGCTCGGCCCGCCAGCCGGCGCCGGCCAGCGCCGCCAGGTTGGGCATGTGACCGAGCGCCTTGGGCGTCATGCCGACGACGTTCAGGACGACGAGGTGGCTCACTTGGACAGTCCGCTCTGCAGGAGGAGATCGCGCGCCGCGGCGACCTCGGCGGCGATGCCGGCGACCAGGCCGGCGTCGTCGACCGGCCGGGCGGCCGGCGGGAGCACCCCCCAGGTGTAGGTCTCGACCTCGACGTGCGGGCAGGCGCACGACGGGCCGCCGTACAGGGCCGCGAGGCTCGCGGCCAGCACGCCGGTCGTGGCGGTCAGCGGCCCGTCCGGCTCGGCGTGCAGCGGCACGTGGAAGTGCACCCGCCACGGATCCCCGCCGTCCACGGCGCCGTCGAGCGCCGCCGGCAGGTCGTCGGCCGCGCCGCCGCGGGCCGTCCGCACCTGGTGCAGGTAGCGCGGCTCGGCGAAGCCGGCGAGCGCGGCGCGGGTGCCGGCGCCGGCCGGCTCGGCGGCGTGCACGGCGGCCGACGCCTGGACCTTGAACACCTGCAGGCCGGCGTCGCGGATCGAGTCCACGGTCGACACCGGATCGGCGAACGAAACGGCGAGGTGGCAGGTGTCCAGGCAGAGCCCGACGAACTCGGGGTCGACGCGCGCGGCGAGCCAGCCGACGGCGTCGGCGACGGTGTCGAGCACGCAGCCCGGCTCCGGTTCGACGGCGACCGTCACCACCTTGCCGTGCCGCCGCGCCAGCTGGAACAGCTCGCCGGTGAGCGCGTCGAACGCCGAGCGCGCCAGGTCGTCGTCGCGGTTGGTCCACGGCTGCCGCCAGCCCAGCGGGAGCGTGGAGATGCTGCCGGTCGCGCCCTCGGGCAGCAGCGCCACCAGCACGTTCGCGCAGTCCACCGTGTACCGCAGCCGGGCCGGCTCGGTCCAGGCCGGGCGGTAGACGGCGTGCTTGACGACCTCGTCGTGGAATCCCTGGTAGGGGAACGCGTTGAGGGTGACGACCTCGAGGCCACGGGCGTCCAGCTCGGCCCGCAGGCGGCGCAGCGCGCGCGGGCCGGCGGCCAGCTCGGCCGCGACCGCGGCCGACAGCCACAGCCCGAGCCCGAGCCGGTCCCAGCCGAGCAGCTTGCGGACCGGCTCGGCGAACCGGTCCAGCTGCGCCAGCACCCCGGGCAGCGTCTCGGCCGGGTGCACGTTCGTCCCGTAGGACAGGTGCACGGCGGAACCGTCGCGGTGATGCAGCGTCATGACGCGCTCACGATCGGGCTCACGACGGACGCGGTCCGCGCAGCACGGTGTTGCCGGCGAACGTGTCGGCGGCGCCGCTGAAGCCGGGCAGCTCTTCGAGCACCAGCCGACGGCTCTGGCCGTAGAACTCCACCGGGTTGCGCCACAGCACGCGGTCCACCTGGTCCTCGGTGAAGCCGGCCGCGAGCATCGCCTCGCCGGTGCGCAGCGTGAGCAGCGGGTCGGAGCGGCCCCAGTCCGCGGCCGAGTTCACGATCATCCGCTCGATGCCGTACTGCTGCAGGATCTTGACCATGCGGTCCGGGTCCATCTTGGTGTCCGGGTAGATCGAGAACGCCAGCCAGCAGCCGGAGCCGAGGACGAGCTCGACGGTGACCTCGTTCAGGTGGTCGATCAGCACGCGTCCGGGGTCGATGCCGGACTCCCGCACCCGGTCCAGGCTGCGGCGGGTGCCGGTGATCTTGTCCCGGTGCGGGGTGTGCACCAGCGCCGGCAGGTCGTGCTCGATCGCCAGCGCCAGCTGCCGGGCGAACGCCTCGTCCTCGGCCCTGGTCAGCGAGTCGTAGCCGATCTCACCGACCGCCACCACCCCGTCCTTGGCCAGGTACCGCGGCAGCAGGTCGAGCACCGGCTCGCAGCGCGGGTCGTTGGCCTCCTTGGGGTTCAGCGCGATCGTGCAGTGGTGGCGGATGCCGAACTGGCTGGCCCGAAACCGCTCCCAGCCGATCAGGGAGTCGAAGTAGTCGGTGAACGAGCCGACGTTGGTGCGCGGCTGCCCCAGCCAGAACGCCGGCTCGACCAGCGCGCGCACGCCGGCGGCGTACATCCGCTCGTAGTCGTCGGTCGTGCGGGATGTCATGTGGATGTGCGGGTCGAAGATCCTCATCCGATCGCCCCCTGAGCGAAGTGCAGGTAGGTCAGCAGCCTGGTGGCGTCCTCGGGAACGGCGCGCCCGGCGGCCCGGCGCTCGGCGACGAAGTCGGACACCATCCGGCCCAGCTCGTCGTCGACCCGCGAGCCGGCCTCCGCGTTCAGCGGTACGCCGACGAACAGGCACTTCAGCACGCCGTGCCGCCACGAGTGGGACTCCAGGTGGCGCGCGGCGTACGGCCCCATCGCCGCCGCGACGAGCCGGGTGTCGTTGGTGCGCAGGGCGTCGCGGACGAGTTCGAGGCCGGTCTCGACCGGCAACGCGCCGTCCAGCGCCGGCAGGCCGCGCAGCACGCCGCGCTTCTCGGCGTCGTCGCCGTAGCGGTACAGCTCGGTCACCTCGGCCGCCAGCAGCTCCGGCGGCAGCATCTCGCGCAGCGTGGTGAGCAACGCGGTCCGGGCGTGGTCGTCGGTCGTGCCCTCGAGCATCCCGGTCGGGTCGCCGACCGGATCGACCGGACCGCGCCCGCAGGCCCGCCCGGCCGCGGGGAACAGGGTGCGGATCGTCGTGGCGTCCGCCCGGATCCGGCGCTGCGCGCCGGCCACCCAGGACGCCGCCCGCAGCGCGGCGATCGAACGCCGGGCGACGGCCGGGGCGGCGTGGCTGTGCCTGGGCAGCTCGACCGCGGCCAGGCCCTGGTAGCCGGTCTCGGCGAGGGCGCCGAGGGTCGCCGGCAGGTCGAGCTCGCCGGTGCCGAACTCCAGGTGCTCGTGCACGCCGCGGCGCATGTCGTCGAGCTGGACGTTGACCAGCAGCGGGCCGGCCGCGCGGACGCATTCGGCCGCCGACCGGGTCTCGACCGCGACGCAGTGCCCGACGTCCAGCGTGATCCTGAGCAGGTCCGGGTCGCCGAGCCGCCGGCGCAGGGCGAAGGCGTCGTCGAGGCGCTCGACGAGCATTCCCGGCTCCGGCTCCAGGCCGAGCGGCACGCCCAGCCGGCCGGCCTCGGCGAGCACCTCCTCGACCCCCTCGGCGAGGCGCTGCCAGCCGGTGTCGGGACCGGTGCCGGACGGCAGCACTCCGGACCAGAACGACACGCACTCGGCGCCGAGGTCGGCGGCGATCCGCACGGCCCTTCGCAGGAAGTCGACGCGGACCTCCCGGCCCGCATCCGAGACCAGCGTCGGGTGGTGCTTGCGGCGCGGGTCGAGCAGGTAGCGCGCCCCGGTCTCGACCACGACGCCGAGGCCCAGCTCGCCGAGCCTGGACCGGACGGCGTCCACCCGCTTGGACACGTCGTCGGCGAACGGGTCGAGGTGCGCGTGGTCGAGCGTGAGCGCGACGCCGGCGTAGCCGAGGTCGGCGATGACCGCGAGCGCGTCGTCGAGCCGGTGGTTAGCGAACCCGTTGGTGCCGTATCCGAACCGCAGGCTCATGTCGGGCTCACCATCCTGGCCAGCAACCTCGCCGCCGGCAACGCGGCCAGCACGCCGAGCGCGCCGAGCCGGAAGCCCGGCCGCGCGGCGAGCGCGACCTGCAGCGGCACCATCCCGTGTATTCCGGCGATCGTCGCCCTGCGCACCGTCGGGGCCGACGGGTCCCTGGCGGCGGCCAGCTGGGCGCGCCCGGTCGAGGCCACCAGCCCCGCCGCGGCCACGGCGGTGAGCACGTGGTCACGCAGCCGGCTCGGCGGCCGGTTCGGCGCGGCGCTCGCCAACGGGGCGCCGTTCCTGGCCGCCAGGCCGGCCGCCGCGACCGCTGCGGCGGCCGTGGTGCCGGCCGCCGCCGCCCCGGCATCGCGCGAGGCGCCGGCGACCTCGCCGCGGGCGAGCAGCGTGACGCTGGCGGTGTAGCCGGCCAGCACCGCGGCGGCCGGCAGCGCGCGGCGCGCGCCGGAAGCCCCGGCACCGAGGAGCACGTCGAGCCCCCGGCACGCCGCCATCGCCAGCGGCCCGGCCGGCGTCGGCTTGAGCACCAGGTCGTACGCCCACACGGCCCCCGCCAGCGGAACCGCGACCAGCAGGGCGTCGCGGCCGCCGCCGACCGCGGCCAGCGATAGCCCCGCCGCGGTCAGGCCGCCCGCCACGGCGAGCGCCTGGCCGGGCCGGATCCGGCCGGACGGGATCGGCCGCTCCGGGCGCTCGACGGCGTCCAGCTCGCGGTCGGCGTAGTCGTTGAGCGCCATGCCGGCCCAGTACAGCGCCACCGAGGCCGCCGGCAGCGCGAGCCGCCGGCCGCGCATCGGCCGGTAGGCGGCGGCCGAGCCGGCGAGCGTGTCCCCCGGGACGGTCAGCGCGGCGGGCGCGCGGACCAGTTCGGCAAGCGCGGCTAGCACCGTCGAGGTGGGGGCGATTCGCGTACTCACGCCGCTCCGAGCGAGGCGGCCAGCGTCAGCAGCAGGTCGACCTGCGCGGCGAGACGGTGCTCGTCGGTCCCGGCGGGATCCTTGAAGAAGAACGCCAGCTCGGCGACCGGACCACGGCGGCCGGTCTCGTGCGCCCTGGCCAGCAGCCGGACCAGGTCCAGCACGAGCGGCGCGGCGAGCGCCGAGTCGCAGCCGGCCCAGGTGAACTGCATGGTCATCCGGGTGCCGAGGAACCCGGCGAAGTGCACGTGGTCCCACGCGGTCTTCCACTCGCCGAGGTCCGGCACGTTGTCGATGTGCAGCGGCCCGGAGACCTGGTATCCGAGGATCGCCTCCAGGCCGCGGGACTTGGAGTCGAGCTTGCTGCGGACGTGCGCCGGGTCGCCGAGCGTCGCGCCGTCGCCACCGCCGAGCAGGTTGGTCCCGGACCACGACAGCACCCGCAGCGCGCGCGAGGCGAACACCGGCGCGAGCGCGGTCTTGATCAACGTCTCGCCGGTCTTGCCGTCGCTGCCCGCCCACGGCACCCCGTTGCGCTCGGCCAGCTCCGCCAGCGCCGGCAGCCGGGGCCCGGCGCTCGGCGTGAACGCCACGAACGGGCAGCCGGCCTGGAACGCCGCGTAGGCGTACCGCGAAGACGGCGGCAGCGGGCTGTCGTCACGCCCGTCGAGGGCACGGTCGAGCGCGGCCAGCGTCTCGTGCGCCGGGCTCGGTTCCGGAGGGGCCTCGGTCGAGGAGACGTCGACCACGACGAGCGTGGCCAGGCCGTGCCGGTCGCGGAAGTCCTTCAGGTCGGCGGCCAGCCGGTCGATCTGCGCGCGCTGGTCGGGATCGCCGGCCCGCACACCCGGGCGCAGCTCGGCATCGGCCGCCACGAGCTCGGTCGCCAGCGCCGCCGGCAGATGCGGCGGGATCACGCCGTCGGCGGCCAGCAGCTCCGCCCGCTTGGCCAGCGGCACCTCGACCACGTCGTGGCCCCCGAACACCAGGCGGTCCAGCCCGGGCACGCCGGCCACGGCCAGCTCCGGCAGGTCGGCAACGCAGCCGATCGGCTCGGCCAACCCACCGCGGATCGCGAGCGCCCCCACCACGGCGGTCGTGGCCACGGATCCCCTCGCTCCCACGAACCAGACGCCGACGTCACTACTCATAGTCATTTCTCCGACTCCGGTCGGGCACCCCGAGGCCATCTAGGTGACGAGCGGCCACGTCCGACCGGCACACACCGTACCCACCGGCTGTTCGCTTGTCTCCAGTCCAGCGCCACCCCCGACCCCTTTGCAGCAACGGCGTACGCGGCCGACATCCCCGGCCGGCCGCCGAGCCTGAGGCACAATGACAGCGTGGCCACACCGCTGGACGGGCTCGCCGCCCTTCAGTCAGCCGCCGACACCGGCGAGCTCGATGCGCTCTAGTGCGCGCCACCGCATACGCGTGCTCACGGTATTCGGCAGTGCCGCCCGCGGCGAGCCAACGGCTCACGACCTCGATGTCGGCATCCTCTTCGAACCCGACTCCGAACCAGACACCCTCGCGGTGGTTGGCGAGCTGATCGACCTGACCGGCACCGAGGATGTGGATCTCGTGCACCTCAACCGCGGCAGCCCGGTGATCCGGGAACGAGCGTTGGTCGGTTCGATCGCCCTGTACGAAAGCCGACCCGGCGCATTTGCCGACGCCCAGGCCGTCGCCATCGCCGAGCGCATCGAAACGGACCCCATGCGAAGGCTCGACCTGGAGTTGCTCGCCGGATGAAGCCGCCGATTCTCCGACCTGCGCGCGAGTTGGTCGAGTGTCAGAAGGTGTCGGGCGGGACGTAGGTTCCCCAGACGTCGCGCAGGGCGTGGCACACCTCGCCGACTGTGCCACCGGCGGCCAGCGCGTCCTTCATCGGCGTCAGGACGTTGGCGGTGCCGGCGGCCGCCGTTCGCAGCTCATCCAGGGCGGCGGTGACCGCCTCGGACGACCGGTCGGCGCGCAGCTCCGCGAGCCGCTTGGCCTGCTCCGCCTCGATCGTTGGGTCGACGCGCAGCGGCTCGTAGGGCTCCTCGGTCTCCAGCACGTACCGGTTGACGCCGATCACGACACGCTCGCCGAGGTCGATCTGCTGCGAGGCCGCGTACGCCGCCTTCTCGATCTCCGACTTCTGGAAGCCCTGCTCGATCGCGGCGACCGCCCCGCCGCGGTCCTCGACCTGGCCCATCAGGCGCAGGATGGCCGCCTCCATCTCGTCGGTCATCGCCTCGACCGCGTACGAACCCGCGAACGGGTCGACCGTGGAGGTCAGGTCGGCCTCGTAGGCGATCACCTGCTGGGTGCGCAGCGCCAGCCGGGCGGCCTTCTCGGTCGGCAGCGCGATCGCCTCGTCGAAGGAGTTGGTGTGCAGCGACTGGGTACCGCCGAAGATCGCGCCGAGCGCCTGCACGGTGACCCTGATCAGGTTCACCTCCGGCTGCTGGGCGGTCAGCTGGACCCCGGCGGTCTGGGTGTGGAAGCGCAGCATCTGCGACTTCGGGTTCCGGGCGCCGAACTCGTCGCGCATGATCCGGGCCCAGATCCGCCGGGCCGCGCGGAACTTGGCGACCTCCTCGAGCAGCGACGTCCTGGCGACGAAGAAGAACGCCAGCCGCGGTGCGAACGTGTCGACCTCGAGCCCCGCCTTGATCGCCGCCCGGACGTACTCGACGCCGTTGGCCAGCGTGAACGCGATCTCCTGGGCGGGCGTGGCGCCGGCCTCGGCCATGTGGTAGCCGGAGATCGAGATCGTGTTCCAGCGCGGCAGGTTCTCCTTGCAGTACGAGAACGTGTCGGTGATCAGCCGGAGCGAGTGCGCCGGCGGGTAGATGTACGTGCCGCGCGCGATGTACTCCTTGAGCACGTCGTTCTGGATCGTCCCGGTCAGCTTCGGGGCCTGCGCGCCGGACTCCTCGGCGACCAGCTGGTAGAGCAGCAGCAGCACCGAGGCCGGCGAGTTGATCGTCATCGACGTGGACACCTCGCCGAGCGGGATGCCCTCGAAGAGCATCCGCATGTCCTCGATCGAGTCGATCGCGACCCCGACCTTGCCGACCTCGCCGGACGCCACGGCCTCGTCGGAGTCGAAGCCCATCTGGGTGGGCAGGTCGAAGGCGACCGACAGGCCGGTCTGCCCGGCGGCGAGCAGCTGCCGGTACCGGGCGTTGGACTCGCGCGCGGTGCCGAACCCGGCGTACTGGCGCATGGTCCAGGGGCGTTGGGTGTACATCGTCGCGTACACCCCACGCGTGAACGGGAACTCGCCCGGCTCGCCGACCCGCTCGGCCAGCCCGTCGGCCCCGCCGGCCAGGTCGCCCGCCCGATACACAGGCTTGATCGGAAAGCCGGATTCCGCCGCGGTCGGCTCCGCCATAATGCCCGCCTCCTGACACGTTCGCCGGTGCCTGTATCGCACACCGGCGCCGACGATGCCAATGAATCGGGGTGGACAATGTGGGCGTGACCACTCCTGGCCAGGCCCGGCCGGTCGAGCCGGGCCGGCTGGCTGACGCACGACCCCCGGCGGAGCCCGCCGAGGCGGCGGACACCGGCCCCGCCGCTGCCGCCGCGACGAGCGAGCACAATCCCCCTGTGCCCGCGGCAGCGACGGCCGAGCCGGCCCCGGCGGACTCGCCTGCCGACGAGCCCGACCCGCCCACCGAGCCGGCCTCCGAACCGGCTCCCGAGCCGGCTCCCGAGCCGGCCGAGTCAACCGAGGCCGCCGAACCGGTCCCGCCACAGGGTCGAACCGCTCCGGAGACGGAAGCGGCACCGCCCGCCCAAACGGCCGACGCCGCCGAACCGGCAACACCCGCTCCCCGGGAACTACCGGCGGCCGAGCCGGAATCGCACCCGCCGGCGACCGAGCCGGATTCAGAGCCACCGGCGGCCGAGAAGGAACCGCAGCCACCGGCGGCCGAGAAGGAACAGCCAGCGGCCGAGTCGGTCCGGCCGGCCCCCGCGAGGCCGGTGCCGGCGCCACCGGCTACGAGGGCCGAGCCATTCCGGCGGCCACCGCCGGCCGGCCCCGCCCCGCCGTCCCAGCCGGTCCCACCGCCTGGCCGGGCTGCGCCAGGTACGGCGAGGCCACCGCAGCCCGTGGGGCAGCGCCGGCTGGCCGGGCGGTACCGGCTGGAGGAGGTGCTCGGCAAGGGCGCCACCGGCACCGTCTGGGCCGCCTACGACGAGATGCTGTTCCGGTGGGTCGCGGTCAAGGAGGTCCCCACACCCCCCGGCATGCCGGCGCCGCAGGCGAAGGTGCAGCGCGAGCGGACCATGCGCGAGGCCCGCGCGATCGGCGTGCTGTCGCACCCCAACGTGGTCACCCTCTACGACGTCGTGCAGCAGAACGGCGAGCCGTTCGTCGTCATGGAACTGCTGCAGGCGCGCACGCTGGCCTCGATCGTCAGGGAGCGCGGCCCGCTGGACATCGGCAGCGCCGCCCTGGTGGGCAGCGCGGTGGCCAGCGCATTGCAGGCCGCGCACCAGGCCGGCATCACCCATCGTGATGTCAAGCCGGCCAACGTGATGATCGGCAACGACGGCCGGATCAAGCTCACCGACTTCGGCATCTCCCGCAACATCGCGGACACGACGCTCACGGTCACCGGCATGACCCTCGGTTCGCCGGCGTTCATCGCCCCGGAAGTGGCCTCCGGCGGGCAGGTGACTCCGGCCGCGGACCTGTGGGGGCTCGGGGCCACGATGTTCGCCGCCGTCGAGGGCCGGCCGCCGTACGACGTCGGCGGCGACCCGCTCGCGACGGTCGCCGCCGTGGTCAACGGGGGGGTGCCGGTGCCGGCGTCCGCCGGACCGCTGACCCCGGTGATCACCGGGCTGATGGTCAAGGATCCCGCGCAGCGGATGCCGCTGCACCGGGTCCGCCAGCTGCTGCACCCGCTGGTTCCGCCCGACGGCAGGGTGCTGCGCGGCGACCGGCGCGACGCCGACCGCACGATGCTGCTGGGGCGGCCGATCCAGCCAGGGACTGCGCCGGTCACCGGACCGGCTGGTGGGCCGGCCACCGGGTCGATCGCCCGCCAGGCCGGCCTGGACAGTAACCAGACCGGCGGCCGGCCGCTGGCGACACCCAACGCGCCGCTGGCCCCGCACCCGGGCCCGCTGCCGTTCCAGCCACCGCCGCGCCGGCGGCGGCGCTCGGCCCTGGCCACCGTCATGCTTACGGTCGCCAGCATCGTGCTGTTCGCCGTCGGCCTCGGTGGCGGGTTCGCGCTGACCAGGGCGGCCGCCGGGGCTCCCCTGGTGCCCAGGATCGGCACGGTCAGCACGTCCCCGGCGCCGCCGACGATCAGCCAGCCGGGACCGCCCGAGCTGGTCAGCCAGACGCTGACCCTGGACCCGGCGGAGCCGAGCGCGACGTTCTCGATCGGCGTGCCGGCCGGATGGGTCGCCTACCGAGCCGACCTGACTGCCCGGCCGGGATTCGCGACGGTCATCGTCTCGCCGGACGGCGGCAGCACGGTGACCGTCGAACGGCTCGCGGGCTACTACCCGGAAAACACCGTCGAGGAGTACGTCGAGCTGCTGGAGAACGAGCTGGCCAAGGCGTTCAGCGAGCACACGGTGCTGGGCTCCCCGGTGGCCAACGCGACCGGGCTGCCGGGCGCCAGCGAGCCGCCGCACGAGCTGACCTACCGCACGGTGTCCAGGCCGTTGCTGCGCCCCGACGACGCCGGGAACAGCGGCGAGCAGGACCAGCGCAGCACCTTCGTGCAGCTGGTTCCGACCGGGCACGACCTGTGGGTGGTCCGCGTGACGGTGGCCACCGAGCAGGAGAACGCGGCGACGGCGAAGCTCTTCGACGAGGTCCGGGGAACCTTCGCACCGGTGGGCTCCTGATCCTCGTACGCTTGGCGGCCGTGAGCAGAGTGGACGACCTGCACGCCGACCCGGAGTCCTCGGCGCGCCTGGCGGCGGACGAGTTACGCAGGGCCACCAGGGCGGACAACCACGAGATAGCGATCGTTCTCGGTTCCGGCTGGCGCCCCGCCGCGGACGTGCTGGGCGAGCCGCGGGCCGAGGTCGCGATCGGTGACCTGCCCGGGTTCGCCCCGCCGAGCGTGGCCGGGCACGGCGGCACGATCAGATCGGTCGACGTCGACGGCCGCCGGGTGCTGGTGATGCTCGGCCGGACGCACGGCTACGAGGGGCACGGCGTCGGCAAGGTCGTGCACGGGGTGCGCACCGCCATCGCCTCGGGCGTGCGGCTGGTCGTGCTGACCAACGCCGCCGGTGGGTTGCGCGAGAGCTTCCGGGTCGGCGACCCGGTGCTGATCAGCGACCATCTCAACCTGACCGGGCGGACGCCGCTGACCGGGGCCGACTTCCTGGACCTGACCGACCTGTACTCGGCGCGGCTGCGCAAGCTCGCCATGCGGATCGACCCGGGCCTGGCCGAGGGCGTCTACGCCGGCCTGTCCGGCCCCCAGTTCGAGACCCCCGCCGAGATCCGGATGCTGCGCACGCTCGGCGCGGACCTGGTCGGCATGTCGACCGTGCTGGAGGCGATCGCGGCTCGCGGCGGCGGCGCCGAGGTCGCCGGGCTTTCGCTGGTGACGAACCTGGCGGCCGGGATGACCGGCGAGCCGCTCGACCATGCCGAGGTGCTCGCCGCCGGCCGGGCCGCCGCGACCAGGATGGGGACGCTGCTGCGCGAGCTGGTGTCCCAGGCGTGAGGCCGCAGCTGCGGGACGCCGCGTACCGGTGGATCGCGGACGACCCCGACCAGGACGACCGGGCCGAGCTGCAGCGGGTGCTCGCGCAGGCGTTGGCCGGCTCGGAACGCGAGGCCGCCGAGCTCGCCGACCGCCTCGCCGGGCCGCTGACGTTCGGCACCGCCGGCCTGCGCGGTCCCGTTCGGGCGGGGCCTAACGGCATGAACCGCGCGGTCGTCGTGCGCACCACCGCCGGGTTGGCCGACTGGCTGCGGCGGCACGGCAAGGCCGGCGGGATCGCCGTCGTCGGCCGTGACGCCAGGCACCGCTCGGAGCTGTTCTGCACCACCGTCGCCGGAGTGCTCGCCGCGGCCGGGTTCGACGTGCGCGTGCTGCCGCGCCCGCTGCCGACCCCGGTGCTGGCGTTCACCGTGCGCCGCCTGGGCGCGGTCGCCGGCGTGCAGATCACCGCCTCGCACAACCCGCCTGCCGACAACGGCTACAAGGTCTACCTGGACGCCGGCGCCCAGATCGTCGGGCCGGTCGACGCCGAGATCGAGGCCGCCATCGCGGCCGTGCCGGCGGCGGTGTCGGTCCCCACCGGCTCGACCTGGACGGCGCTCGGCCAGGACGCCGTCGAGTCCTACCTGGCCCGGGTCGCGACGCTACCGCGCGGCACCGAACGCGCGCTGCGGGTGGCGCTCACGCCCATGCACGGCGTCGGCGGCCGGACCGCGCTCGCCGCGCTCGAGCGGGCCGGCTTCACCGACCTGCACCCGGTGGCTGAGCAGTTCGACCCGGACGCCGACTTTCCGACCGTGTCGTTCCCCAATCCCGAGGAGCCCGGCGCGACCGACCTGCTGCTCACGCTCGCCACCACCGTCGACGCCGACCTCGCCGTCGCCCTCGACCCGGACGCCGACCGCTGCGCGCTGGGCGTTCGCGATCGCGACGGCCGCTGGCGCATGCTGCGCGGCGACGAGACCGGCGCGCTGCTCGGCGAACACGTGCTGGCCACCCTGGACCGCGCCGCCCACCCCGACCCGCTGGTCGCGACGACGATCGTGTCCTCGTCGCTGCTCGGGTCGATCGCGGCCGCGCACGGTGCCCGCTACGACGAGACGCTGACCGGCTTCAAATGGATCGTGCGCGCCGGCGATGGCCAGGGCACCGGCCTCGTGTTCGGCTACGAGGAGGCGCTCGGCCTGTGCGTCGACCCCGACCACGTGCGCGACAAGGACGGCATCTCGGCCGCCGTGCTCGCCTGCGACCTGGCCGCCTCGGCCAAGGCCGCGGGCGAGTCGCTGCTGGACCGGCTCGACGCCCTCGCCCTGCGCCACGGCCTGCACCTGACCGACCAGGTGTCCGTGCCGCTGGCCGGCACCGGTACCGCCGCCATGGCCCGCCTCCGCGCCGACCTGCCCGCCACGCTCGACGGCCAGCCGCTCGCCGTCGAGGACCTGCTCCCCCGCACCGACGGGGTCCGGATGGTCGGCGACGGCCTGCGCGTGGTCGTGCGCCCCTCCGGCACCGAG
>DASSUA010000414.1:0-13869 GCA_035707525.1 Pseudonocardiaceae bacterium | reverse complement strand
CCGGCGCTGCCGGGTCGGCGACGGCGTGCCGGACCTGGAGCAGGTTGCCGACCGGGTCGTAGCGGTAGTGCTCGGTGTAGCGGGCCATCGCGGCACCGTCGTTGGCGTGCAGCCGGCGCGGCCGCGGACCGCGCGCCGACGGTGGCGACGCGGTCTGGCCGATGTGCTCGCGACCGCCGGCGCGCACCAGCCGGTACAGCGCGTCGTAGACGTAGCTGCCGCCGGGCTCGACGACCCGGTTGCGGAAGAACAGCCGCTGCTGCGCGGCGTCCACGACCGCGGTCGGGTTGCCCTGGGGGTCGTAGGTGTGCCGCAGGTCCTGCACGCGCTCGCGGCCGCGCCCGGTCTCGCGCGTGGTGAGCACCCTGACCAGCCGGAACGTCGCTGGGTCGTACTCGTACGTGGTGCGCACGCCGTTGCCGCGTTCCACGGCGACCCGCTGCCCGCGGGCGTTGTGGTCCACGTTCGTGATCACGTGCAGCGGCTCGGCGCCGGCGCCGGGGACCGCCAGCGACGCGTCCAGGCGCTCGAGCAGCCCGGCCTCGTTGTACGCCGGCCGCAGCACGCTGCCGTCCGGGGTGGTCACCGCGACCGGCCGGTCCATGGCGTCGAACGCTGTGCTGCCGCTGTGGCGCTCCTCCCGCAGGTCCACCGGCCCCGACCAGTCGATCACGTCGCGGTACTGCACGGCGAGCCGCCGGGAGGCCTCGACCAGGTTGCCCTTCGAGTCATAGCGCTGCGACGTCTGCACGCCGGCGCCGTCGTGGCGGCGGAACACCTGGTGGCGCAGGTTGCGCTCGGCCGCGCCGGGCTGGTCCTCGCCGTACTCGGTGCGCTGGTGTTCGCGCTCACCGGCACCGAGTCCCGGCCCGGACACCCACGAGCGCAGCGGCCGGCGCAGCGCGTCGTACTCCGTGCGGAACCGGAAGCCGCGCGCGTTCCAGGCCAGGCACGGCGCGCCGAGCACGTCGTGCAGCACCAGCCCCTGGCCGCTGTCGATGGCCGCCCGCCGCACCAGCGAGCCGAGCTGGTCGTAGTCCAGCACCGACACGGTGCGGCCCAGCGGGTCGACGATGCGGCGGGGGTGGCCCAGCACGTCCTGGTGCACCCGCGTGCGGTGGAATTCCTCGGTGCCATCGGCGACGCGGTTGTGCACCACCGTGACGAACGTGCGGCCCAGCGCGTCGAACCAGGCGCGGACCGGGGTGCCCGCGTGTTCCAGGGTCTGCGCCGCGGCGGCCCGCTGCTGCGGCGTGCCGGCGCGGTACGCGTCGTACCAGGTCGTCCAGCCGGCCGTGGCGAGGTAGCCGGCGACGAATCCGCTGATGTCGGGGTCGGTCGCCGGGTGCAGCGCCACCGTGTCGTTGCCGTCCCAGGTGTCCACCCGCCACGGGTCCATGACGGTCTTCTGGTAGCTGCCGTCGGGGCGCAGGGTGGCGACGACGCGGCCCAGCGGGTCGTAGAAGCGCACCGGGCTGACGCCCTCGGCCCGGGCGAACTCGAAGTCGGGGCTCGCTGTGAAGAACGGCTCGTACGCGCGGACCGGCAGGCCCTTGTTGTTGTAGACGGTCCAGCCCGTGCCGACCCAGCGCGGCCGGCCGTCCGGCAACCGCTCGGCCTGCACCTTGCGCTGAGCCTCGCGGCCCATGCCGTCGGTGTAGGCGAGGGTCTGCTGCACCCGCGTGCGCCCGCCCTCGCGGACGTGGGTGGTGCGGCCGATCGTGGCGACCACCGGCACGGCGGCCCACGGGGCGTACAGCACGCGGGTGGTTGCTTGGCCGAGCAGCGCGTGGGCGTGCGCGTGCGGGTCGGCCAGGTAGGCGCGCAGCAGCTCCTCGTCGGGGTCGGCGGCGATGCCCTTGACGGAGTCGCCCAGGTCGTCGGGGGTGCCGGGCTTGCCGCGCATCGCGGTCGCGGTGACCCGGCCGAACGCGTCGTGCAACACCTCGGTGTGGTTGCCGTTGGGATCCACGACGAGCCGCGGCTGCAGCGAGCGGTAGTCGTTCTCGACCCGCGTCACGTTGCCCACGGCGTCGGTGGTCGACTCGACGAGCTGGTGGTAGCCGTCGTAGGCCACCGTCGTGGTGGCGCCGAACGGGTCGCGGAACCCGACCGGCAGGAAGAACCGCCGCAGCGCCTGCTCCTGCGACCCGTACAGCACGTGGCCAGACGGCGCCCACCAGGTGCCGCCGTGCTCGACGTAGCCGGCGGCCCGCAGCATGTCGCCGTCGACGCGCTCGCCGTACAGCGCGGCGAGCAGCCCGGGCGGGAACGCCGAGCGCAGCGTCTCGTACGGCAGCGCGCGGGCCTGCAGCACGCCGAAGGGCAGCGGCCCGGACAGGTCGTCGCGGCGGAACTGCGAGCGGGTGTGGTCCACGACGCGCCGGCCGGGGCCGGGGGAGTCCCAGTCCGCGAACGGCAGGTCGGCGGTGCCGTCCCAGAGCGGGCCGGTGCCGTGCAGTTCGCTGACCGTGGTCTCGCACGGCAGCGGCGTGCGGTAGTCGTCGGGCTCGTCCACGGCGTTGGTGAAGCCGTGCCGGGTCTCCACCACGCGGGTGCGGGCCTGCTCGGCCCTGTCCTCGCCGGCCAGCACGGGGTCGACGCCGGGGCGGCCGTACGCGACGGCCACGCTGCGCAGCACGTCGCCCCACTCGTCGACCTCCAGCACCAGGTCGTCGGTGATCCGCGCGTCGCCGTCGCGGCGCTCCACGTGCTCCTCGCGGGTACGCAGCCGGTACGGGAAGAACACCGCTGGGCCACCCTCGGGCGGCGCGGGACGCAGCAGCCGGGTGGCGTACTCGTGGCTGGTCACCGCGTACGGCAGGACGGCCTGCGGGGTGCCGTCGTCGGCGTACACCTCCTCGCGCAGCACCCGCCCGCGCAGCGCCCGGCACGCCTCCCGCAGCTCCTGTGCGGACAGGCCGGACAGGTCCTCCGGCGGGGGCATCGGGGGCAGCGGCGTCCCGCCGTCCCAGTACTCGTGGGCGAACTGGTGGACGAGCCGCCGCTGCTCCAGGTACGCGCCGGTGTGGAACCAGGTTTTCGTGTGCACGGACGGCAGGTCCGCGTCGCCCAGGGCGTCCAGCGACTCGGCGTCCCACTGCTCGACCATCCCGAAGCCGCCGAACTCCCGCTCGACCCCGTCGTGGAACCCGTGGTGGTAGGCGTGGCGGGTGGTGTAGACGGCGCGGCCGATCAGGTCGTGGGTGCGCACCCGCTCGACCACGTGCACCGGGAACGGCACCCGGGTGGCCCACGGCCGGCCGGCGGCCCGGTCGGCGAGGTAGAACCGCGTCGAGGGCGCGAACTCCACCTCGGTGCGGGTGCCCATGTTGTTGCGCACCTCGTCCATCAGGTGCGGCTTGCCGGCCCGCATCAGCTCGACGTAGCGCACCCGCGCCTGCTCGTCGCCGGCCAGTGGCGAGGACCAGACCAGGCACGCGGTGCCGGTGCCGAGCAGGTCCATCACGTCGACCTGCACCGCCGCGTCGATCCGCGGGAACGGGATCGGCAGCTCGCCGGCCGGGGCGAGCGTGTTGCCGCTGCGGTTGGCGTACAGCCGCACGCCGTCGCGGTGCAGGTAGATCAGGTCGGAGGTGCCGGAGCCGTCTACGTCGGCCAGCCGCACCCGCCGCGGGTCGAACTGGTCGGGGTCGTCCAGCCACCGGCCGCCGAGCACGATCCTCGCGCCGAACCGGCCGTAGCCCACGTTGGGCCAGTAGCTGACCTCGCCGTTGGTCACCCGCACCAGGTCGGGCAGGCCGTCGCCGGACATGTCGGCGAACTGCACGAGCTGGGTGCGGTCGGTGAACGCCACCGGCGGCCGCCCGGCCACCCGCTGCCCGCCGCCGAAGCCGGCGGTGCCCAGCGACGGGTACCACGTCAGGTTCTCGTCGCCGCCGACGAGCACGTCCGCATGGCCGTCGCCGTTGAGGTCGACGAACCGCAGCCGCGGGTCCTGCCAGTCCACGGTGGGCCGGCCGGCCAGCGCCCGCCACGGTGTCCAGTCCCCGTCGTCGGTGCGCTCGCTGAACCCCGGCGCCGGCTCGCGCAGATCGACGAGGTCCAGGTGGCCGTCGCCGTCCAGGTCGAGCAGCTCATGCCGACCGCCGGTCAGGTCGGGGCTCGCGGGGTGCCGCCGCACGAGCTGCACCGGCCCGAGCCGCCCGTTGCCGCGGTTGGCCAGGTAGAACCAGGTGCCGGCCTGCTCGGTGAGCACGCCGGAGAGGCCCTCGCCGTCCAGGTCCACCCAGCGGTAGCCCTGGCCTGCGGCGATGCCTGCCGGCAGGTTGCGCAGGCTTTCCTGGTCCAGCGTGGCGACCCGGTCGCCCAGCTCCGCGCGGGTGTAGCCGAACTCCAGCGGGGGCAGCGCCCGCGAGACGCCACCGGCCGGGCCATCGGCCCGGCCGGTGGGCGCGGCGCCGTAGCCGCGGCTGACGATCGAGGTGAGGAAGCTGAGGCCGTCGCGCACCGTGTAGCCGAGCTCCAGCGCGCGGACCAGCGTGGGCTCGGTTCCGAGCTCGTCGATGTGGTGCAGAAACAGCAGCCGCTCGCACAGCCGGTAGGTGCGCACCTCGAAGCCGCCGCGGTAGCTGGAGAACGGGTCCTCGCGCGGCCCGTACTCCAGGACCAGCTCGAACAGCCAGCGCCGCGGCTGCGGCCAGGGTGCGACGTTGCCGTAGCGCACCCGCGCGAGGTACCGGTTCGCGGTGCGGTCGGCGGTGGCGCGGCCCCGCTCGTGTGGCGCGCCGAGGTCCACGCCGTCCTCGTCCTCCGCGCGGTACTCGTACACCGCCGCGTTGCCGAGGCAGTCGTACGTCTCGCAGGCCAGCCAGCTCAGCACGCGGCTCGGGTCGCGGGGGTCGGCGATCCGGCTCTGCGCGGTGCGCCCGTAGAGCGTGATGACGTTGTCCCTGGTGATCGCGCGCCAGTGCGTCTCGCCGGTGGCGGCGAGGACCCACCGCTCGATCCGGACGAACGCGCTCTCCACCCGCGGCCGGTAGCGGGTGACGAGGAAGCGGTGGCCGTCGACAGCGCGGCTCGTCGGGGTGTCCTGGACCGGTACCAGATCCTCCCCGCCCGCCAGCGTGAACGTGTCGGCCACCTCGCCCGGCGGTGGCACAGCCGACCCCGGCGTCCGCTGCGGCAGCCCCGCGCCGTCGCGGTACGCCGGCACCCCCTTGTCGGTCTTGCGGGTCACCGCGGCCACGTCCAGCCGCCAGCCCAGCCCGAACGCGCCGTTCCCGCTGCCCGAGTCGTAGGACAGGCTCAGCGACGGCGTGAAACCGGCCCGCCCCTGGCTCAGCGGCAGCGGCACCGCGAACGTGCCGGTGCCGGTGGCCGGGTTCGCGGTGAACTTCTCGCCGATGCTGCGCAGCGCCCCGCCGCCCTTGGGCACGCTTACCACGGGCAGCGGGTTCGCTGCCGCCGGCCGGCTCTCCGGCGCGCCCGCACCCGGCTGCGGGTAGGTTCCCGCAGACCGGCTGTCCGGCATTCCCGCACCCGGCAGCGGCTGCGCCGCTGCGGCGGCCCTGTGCTCCTGAGGCTGCACGATCCGTAATGAGGATCACCCCACCAGGCTGATACCTCCCGATCGGGCGGCCTCGTAACTCCGTCGTCCTTAACGCGGATTTCCGCGTGGCTGATTCAGCGCAACCTCGGCTTGGATTTGGATGACCAGCCGCTGACTCAGACTCGCGTTGGCCTGGGAAGACGTCAGCACCGCCGCCTCGGGGCCGCTGGCGACCTCGGGGCTATCCACCCACCGGATCACAGACCTGCAAGTCGTTATCGTGTCGTGACATCTAGCAGTATCCAGCAGGCTGCCGCTGACCAGCGAAAATGCCGTCGCAGGCCGGCCCACGGACAAGGTACTCGACCGCGAACGGATCAACTGAGGGGCAACGCCGGCCTGGTAGGACTCCGCTATGGCAGGCGGATCACCCCAACGGGCCGGGGCGGAGTTCTTCAGTGCGCTGCAACAGGTCAACCAGCACCGCTACGAGGCGCTGCGCGCGTTCTTCGTCGACGGGCTCACCCATGCCCAAGCCGGACAACGTTTCGGCTACACCCGCTGGACCATGGTGGACCTGGTACACGACTACCGGGCCGGATAGCTGGAGTTGTTCGCTCCGCCCCGAAAACCCGGACCGCCACCCGGGGTGGCCCGCCAAGGACCGCGCCCGAGGCCGGGTGATCGAGCTGCGCCGCCAAGGCCTGTCGACCTACGAGATCTCCGCGCAGCTGGCCGCAGAGAGCACCCCGCAATCGCACCAGCGTCGCCGAGATCCTCGCCGAGGAGGGCTTCGGGCGGCTGCTACGCCACCCCGCCGAGCAGGCGCCCTGGACCTGCCCGCACCGGTCGCCAAGACCGACCATCCCGGCACCTGCATCGTGCCCGCCACCAGCTGTTGCTGAATTTCCGACGGGGCTCATCCAACCGCCGAGTACCCCACTGCTCGATAATCCGGTTCCAATGGGACCCGTACACCCGGCGGGTGCCATCGGTGACCGCCGCCCGGACAACAGGGATGTACTCGGCGAAGGTCGGCGCGGGAGCGCGGTCCTCCGCCGGTGCGAGAAGGTCGGCCGCAGAAACGCCCAGCCGGGCCAGCAGCAGCCGAGCGGCGTCGACATCGGCGGGACCGGTCGGGATCGGCGGCCAGCAGCACACGATCCCCGGCGGTGAGTCCGCACCGATGCCGCAGCGCAGCGGGTAGCCGCAGGTAGCCCTGACCGGTTACCTGACAGTCGCCGTTGGGATCGGCGCAGGCGGTGAGCACGCCGCCGGTTTCCGCAATGGCCAGGCGCAGCCGGGCATGCCAGCCCAGCGCCCGCATCACGACCCGATCGGCAACCCGGCCCCGATCATCCAACGCCGCCAACCCATACACCAGGCTCGACCTCCGATGCGAGATCAACGACGGCAGCGGCAACGGTCTCCGAACCGGCGTCGTCGAGGCGCCAGCCGCACCCCGCCCGTCCGGGCGGGGCAGCAGCGGGGGCACCACAGCGCTGATCACCGACGCGCTCACCACAACCACCCCCACCACACAGGGAAGTGGTCATGTGCACTTGGGACACTGGTACGTCAGATGTGGCAGATATGCCACCAGGGGGTGTCCGAGGGGGGACTTGAACCCCCACGCCCTTGTCGGGCACTAGCACCTCAAGCTAGCGCGTCTGCCATTCCGCCACTCGGACCCCGCGGGTCAACCGCGAGGCTAAAGGCTAGCCGATCGACGGCAGCTATCCCAACTGAGGCGGCAAGGTGGCGGCGCGACCCGGGCCAGCCGGTCGGCGATGGCCCGGGTCGTCGCCCGCGGCGCTACTTGTGAGGGCCGGCCTCCTCGCCGGTGACGTTGAAGTTGGCGTCGAGCTCGACGGTTACCCGGTTGCCGTCGGCGGTGACGAGGTGGGCCTCGTAGATGCCCCGGCCGCCGAGTTCGCCGCCCTGCTGGACACCGCGGCCGACCAGGAGTCCCGTGACGCCGCCTCGACCTGGCGGTTCACCCCGACCAGCGTGCGCAGGACGTTCGACACCGGCCGCGCTGCGCGACGCCGGCTAAGCCCCCGCACACCGCCGAGCAGCGCCTGCTCACCGATGCCATCGAGCGCCACCAGCCGATCGTCATCCAGCACGTCAGCGCAGGCGGCACCCACACCACCCGGGTCATCGAGCCCGAGCACCTGATCGCTCTGGTGCTGGTCGCCTGGTGCCACCTTCGTGAGGCAGAACGCCACTTCCTGCTGAGCAGCATCACCGCCACCGCCCCCGTCCCGTGATCAGGCAGGTGCGGCGGGACGGCGAACCGAGGCGCTGCGGGTTGGTAAAACCTGAACGCCCGAGGTGTCACATTGGTCAACCAGGTGCCAGGTGTTGACCAATTGGTCACCTCGCTCAAACGCGTTTTGCCCGGTTCGCGAGCGCTACGGAAGCGTGATCGTCTCTTAAGGTGGCCTTAGGCTTAGAGCCTGTTGGTGAACCCCCGCCGGATGCACCGGGCGCCGGGGGCGCCGGCAGCGGGGTTCGCCAACAGGCTCTTAGATGGGGAGGCCGTCCGGGGCCTCGCCGAGATCGTTTCCGCCGCCGGTTGGGTCCGCTGGTCGCCGTCGGAGCGTCCCTGGTCCTGGCAAGCCTGCTGCTGTACCTGATCGCCGCGTTCTCCGACACGGTCGACTGGTGGACGGCGAACCCGGCCTGGGTTGTGGAGCTGGTCGTGGTCGCGCTGCTGCTGGGCACCCGGCTGCGATGGTGGGCCGGAGCGCTCGCGTGAGGGGCGAAGCTGACCATCCCTGTCCAGCGATGGTAGGAAAGCCGGGTGGACCCCATGCCCAGCGCCGCCGAGGACGAGGTCGTCGCCCTGGCCAGCGAGCTGATCCGGATCGACACGACGAACACGGGCGACCCGGCGACGGTCGTGGGGGAGAAGGAGGCCGCCGAGTACGTCGCGGCCAAGCTGGCCGAGGTCGGCTACGAGACGACCTACGTCGAGTCGGGGGCGCCGCGGCGCGGCAATGTGGTCGCGCGGCTGGCCGGCGCGGATCCGGCTAGGGGGGCGCTGCTGATCCACGGGCATCTGGACGTGGTGCCGGCCGACCCGAGCGAGTGGTCGGTGCACCCGTTCTCCGGGGCGGTGCAGGACGGCTACGTGTGGGGCCGGGGCGCGGTGGACATGAAGGACATGGTGGCGATGACGCTCGCCGTGGCCAGGCGGTTCAAGCGGGACGGGGTGGTGCCGCCGCGGGACCTGGTGTTCGCGTTCCTCGCCGACGAGGAGGCCGGCGGTCAGTTCGGTGGGCAGTGGCTGGTCGATCACCGGCCGGAGTTGTTCGAGGGGTGCACGGAGGCGGTCGGCGAGGTCGGCGGGTTCTCCATGACGCTGGCCGACGAGTCGCGTGCCTACATGATCGAGATTGCGGAGAAGGGCATCGCGTGGATGCGGCTGCGGGCCAGGGGGCGCGCCGGCCACGGGTCGATGCTGCACGAGGGGAATGCGGTGACGTTGCTGTCGGAGGCGGTGGCGACGCTGGGGCGGCACCGGTTCCCGATCGTGCTCACCCCGTCGGTGCGCGAGTTCCTGGCGGCGATGTCGGTGCTGACCGGGATCGAGTTCCCGGTCGACGACCCGGACGGGCTGGCCGACACGGTGGCCAAGCTCGGCCCGCTGGCCAGGGTGGTCGGCGCGACGCTGCGCGACACGGCGAACCCGACGATGCTGACCGCCGGCTACAAGGCCAATGTGATCCCGTCGGTGGCCGAGGCGGTGGTGGACTGCCGGGTGCTGCCCGGCCGGCTCGCGGCGTTCGAACGCGAGGTGGACGAGCTGCTCGGGCCGGACATCGAGCGCGAGTGGGTGATGAACCTGCCGCCGGTGGAGACGACGTTCGACGGCGCGCTGGTCGACGCGATGACCGCGGCGCTGCAGGCCGAGGACCCGGGTTCGAGGTCGGTGCCGTACGTGCTCTCCGGGGGCACGGACGCGAAGGCGTTCGCCCGGTTGGGCATCCGCTGCTTCGGGTTCGCGCCGCTCCGGCTGCCCGCCGACCTGGACTTCTCGGCGCTGTTCCACGGCGTCGACGAGCGGGTTCCGGTGGATGCGCTGCGGTTCGGTGTCCGGGTGCTCGACCGGTTCCTGCGGGCCTGTTGATGTCGGACCCGCGTAAGGACCTGGAGGGCAGGGCCGCGCTGGTCACCGGCGGGGCGGCGGGCATCGGGGCGGCCGTGGTGCGGCGGCTCGCGCGGCGCGGGGCGCTGGTGTCGGTCGTGGATCTCGACGCGGACGCGGCAGCAGCGCTGGCGGCGCAGGTCGGTGGCAGGGCCGCGGCGGTCGACGTGACCGACCTGGGCGCGCTCTCGGCCGAGATCGCGGCGACCGCCGGCGAGTTCGGCCGGCTCGACATCGTGCACCTCAACGCCGGCATGGGCAGCGGCCAGCTCGGCGTGGCCGACCTGGACGTCGGCAGGTACCGGCGCACGATCGGGGTCAACCTCGACCACGTCGTAGCCGGCACCTGCGCGGCAGTGCCGTACCTGCGGCGCAGCGGCGGCGGCACGATCATGGCGACCGCGTCGCTCGCCGGCCTGGTCGCGATGCCGATGGACGCGATCTACACCGCCACCAAGCACGCGGTCGTCGGCTACGTGCGCTCGGCAGGCGAGCTGCTCGCCGCCGAGGGCATCAGGCTCTGCGCCCTTTGCCCGGGCTTCGCCGACACCGCGCTGATCGCCTCCAGGCGTGAGGACTTCGCCGGCTTCCCGCTGCTGACCGCCGATGAGGTCGCCGGCGGCTTCGAGGCGGTGCTCGCCGGCGCGGAGCCGGCGAGCGTGTGGTTCGTGCAGCCGGGGCGGCCGGCGCAGCCGTACCGGTTCCGCGGGGTGCCGGGCCCGGCGACGGGGCAGCCCCCGCCGGACTTGACGGTCGGTTAGGCCGAACCGAGGGGCCGGTGCGGGCCGTCAGACCGACAGACCGGGCAGTCTGTGGCCGCGCCGGCGGCGCAGCGTCACCTGCCTGCTGCCGTCGGAGTACAGCTGCACCGCGGACAGTTCCCAGCCGGCGAACTCGGCCTGCACGGCAAGCACCGTGGCCGCGTTCGGCCGCGACATGCCGCGAGGCAGCCGCATCGGCTGGTACTCCCAGTCCCCGTCGACCACCGCCGTATCACTCATATTCCTTCACCACCTGTACTCCGTCTCCGGTGCCCGACCCGACGAGGACGGCACCGGATCTTGGATCAACTGCAACTGCGTCGGGCTGGCGGACGGTGGCCAGCCGGTAACGCTCGATGGGCTCGCCGCCGGCGACGTCGAAGCCGACGACCTCGTTGCGCTCGGTCAGCGTGACCCAGGCCAGGTCGCGCAGCGGGTCGTAGGCGATCGCGTACGGCGCACCCGGCACCGGGAAGCGCTGGCGCATCAGCAGCGGCGAGGCGGAGAACACCAGCAGCTCGCCATCGCGGGTGTCGGTCACCAGCACCCGGCCGAACCGGTCGCCCACCGCGTTGGTCGCGCCGTGACCGGCCCGCAGCGACGCCCCGAGCCTGGCCTGCGCGGCGTCGACGGCGACCAGCGCCGTGCGCATCCGGTCGAGCACGGTCACGGTGCCGCCGACCGCCACCACGTCGGCCGGGCCGGCGAACTGGTCGGCGGTGTGCCGGACCCGGTCCCCGTCGAGCACCGCGACGCCGGGCCGCTGGGCCAGGGCCACCACCGTGCGTCCGCCCACGACTGCGGCCGCGACCGGCCCGCCGTCGACCTCGACCGTTCGCGCCCGGCCGGTGGCGACGTCGACGGTCAGCAGCCGGCCGGCCGACGCGACCGGGACGAGCAGCTCGCCGGCGCGACCGCCGGCGTCGAGCTGCTCGACGCGGCCCGGCAGGTTCACCGTGCGCGGCGGCGCCTCCGGGGCGGCCAGGTCGACCAGCAGCAGCCGGTCGGGGCCGGAGACGGCGAGCGCGAGTGTTGCGGTCGACTCGTCGACCGCGGCGGCGGTGACGTCCGCATCGATCGGCAACACCGTGCCGGCCGGGGCCTTTACGGGCCGGGGGGACACCGCTGGGGTGGCGGCCGGCGCCTGGTCGGCGACGGCCGGTCCACCGGAGGAGCAGCCGGCGAGCATGGCGGCAGCGGCCAACGTGACCATGGCCGCGTTCGTAGCCACGGTACGTCGTCGTCGCGCCAATGCTCCTCCAAGCCACCACGCGGGTGCCCCTCCAGCATTCCGCAAGTTGCCCGCGAGGTCACCACCCAAGCGCTACCGGAATGTCAACTGCCCGAAACTTCCTGGCCACTCCCGGCGCTCACGTCGTCGAGCGCGGCCCTGATCGCGGCCGGCAGGACCAGCGCCTCGGCGGCCAGCGACCCGGCCAGCTGAGCGGCGTCGCGGGCCCCGACGATGGGCGCCACCACGCCTGGCCGGTCGCGAACCCAGGCCAGCGCGACCGCCAGCGGCGACGTGCCGAGCCCGTCGGCGGCGGTGACCACGGCCTGCACGACCCTGGCGGCCCGCTCGGTGCGGTGGTGTTCGACGTAGCCGGCGAGGTGCTCGGAGGCGCCGCGCGAGTCCGATGGCGTGCCGTTGCGGTACTTGCCGGTGAGCACCCCGCGACCCAGCGGCGCCCACGGCAGCAGCCCGACGCCGTGGAACTGCGCGGCGGCGCACACGTGAGGCTCCACCGAGCGCTCCAGCAGCGAGTACTCAGCCTGCAGCGAGACGACCGGAGCCCGGCCGGCCACCGCGCGCTGCCAGCTCGCCGCGCTGGCCAGCTGCCAGGCGGTGTAGTTGGACACACCGGCGTAGCGGACCCGTCCGCTGGCCGTCGCAGTGTCCACCGTGGCGAGCGTCTCCTCCAGCGGCACCGTCGGGTCCCAGGCGTGCAGCTGCCACAGGTCGATGTGGTCGACGCCGAGCCGGCGCAGCGAGCCGTCGAGCGCGGCCAGCAGCGCTCCCCGGGAGGCGCCCGAGCCGAACGGCCCGCCGTCGCGCCGGGCGACCGCCTTGGTGGCCAGCACGAGCTGGTCGCGCGGCACCAGGTCGCCAAGCAGCGAGCCGAGGATGCGCTCGGCCTCCCCGTTGCCGTAGACGTCGGCTGTGTCCACGAGCGTGCCGCCGGCGTCGGCGAACGCGAGCAGCTGCACCGCGGCCTCGTCGGCGTCGGTGTCGCGGCCCCACGTCATCGTGCCCAACGCCAGCCGGGACACGCGCAACCCGCTGCGCCCCAGCTGTCGCTCCTGCACGCGCGCACCCTACGTGCCGGCCGCCTCGACCGCGGCCGGCACCGTTACCTGGCGAGTCCGATCGCCGTCTTGGCCGCCCGGAGCACCGGGGCCGCCTGTACCGCGGCCCGCTCCGCGCCGGCCGCAAGCGCCGCGTCCAACCCGGTCGCGTCGTCCACCAGCTCCCGGTATCGCCGCTGCACCGGTTCCAGCAGCGCGATCACCGCGTCGGTCACCGCGTCCTTGAGCCGGGCGTAGCTGCTGATCCGCCCGTCCAGCTCGGCCGGCTCGCCGGCGCCGGTGCTCGCCGCGAGGATCGTGAGCAGGTTGGACACGCCCGGCTTGGCCGCCGGGTCGTAGCGCACCTCCGAGCCCGAATCGGTGACCGCCCTGGAGACCTTGCGGCGGATCAGGCCGGGATCGTCGAGCAGCCGGATCACGCCGGCGGCGTCGTCCGGGTCGGTCTTGCTCATCTTGCGGGTGGGGTCGCTCAGGTCGGCGATCCGCCCGGCGACCGGCTCGCGTACCAGCGAAGGCACCGTGAACGTCTCGCCGTACTGCCGGTTGAACCGCACGGCGAGGTTCCTGGCCAGCTCGACGTGCTGGTCCTGGTCCGCTCCGACCGGGACCTGCTCGGCGCGGTAGAGCAGGATGTCGGCGGCCATCAGGCACGGGTAGGTCAGCAGCGACACCCTGGTCATCGGCGTGTCCCGGCCCTTCTGCCGGAACTGGACCATGCGCTGCAGCTCCCCGATGTAGCCGGTGCACTCGAGCAGGTAGGCCAGCTCGGCGTGGGCCGGCACGTGGGACTGCACGAACACGGTGCTGTGCGCGGGGTCCAGGCCGGCCGCCAGGTACAGCGCGGCGGTCTGTCTGGTGAGCGAGGCGAGGCGGGCCGGCCGGTGCGGGATCGTCATCGCGTGCAGGTCTGCGATGAAGTAGTGCCCCCGCACGCTGCGCTGCTGGTCGACGAAGCGGCGCAACGCTCCGAGGTAGTTGCCGAGCGTGAGCCGGCCGCTGGGGGTGATGCCGCTCGACACGGTCAGAGCGGCGGTGCGTGTTCGTGGTCTCGTGCCGCCTGTTGCCTCGGCGGTTGGCTCGGCTGTCATGTCGGTCCTTCTGGCCGCGGGAGCGCCGGGAGGGACACCGATCGC
>DASSUA010000413.1:0-5126 GCA_035707525.1 Pseudonocardiaceae bacterium | reverse complement strand
CCGCGGGTGCCGCCGGTGATCAGGTAGACGCCGTCGGCGCGCCACGGCGACCCGGCCGCAGCGTCCTGGCCGCCCGCCCCGTCGAGCTCCAGGCTGCCCCAGCCGGCCACCCAGCGCCGGCCGCGGCGCCAGCCGACGAGCGCGTCGTGCGTCGCGGTCGAGTCTGCCGGCGGCGGCGCGGTCAGCAGCTCGTGCCGCACCAGCGAGGTGTCGGTCTCGGCCTGGTTGCCGCCCTCGGCGTCGAGGTCAAGGCCGCTCCAGATCAGCCGGTTGTACTCGCTGCGCAGCACCCGGCCGAGGCCGTGCACGGCGGCCTGGTGCGGCGCGAGCGCGTCGGTGCCGATGATCTCCGAGGCGCCGCGGGTCACGGTCAGCAGCCGGATGCCGCGCCCGGCCGCGATCTCGCCGAACGCCTGGGTCGCCAGCAGCAGGCTGTCGAAGCCGAACTGGATCGCCGTGCGCAGCTCGCCGTCGGCGGCGTAGCGGGGCTCCTGCGCGGTGACCAGCATGCTCCACAGGTGGGCGACCTGCACCGGCGCGGTGCCGCCGAGCGTGGCGGCGGCGGCGAACACCTCGCCGTAGTGCTCGCCGACGGTCGGGTCGATCACGAACCGGTTGCCGTCGCGGGAGAGTTCGGCGCCGGCCGAGACGATCAGCACCGGCGAGCCGGCCGCTGTGGCCGCGGCCGCCAGGCTCTCACCGATGCCATCGGTGTCGCTGAACACCACCAGCGGCGCGGCCGGGTCGAACTCGCCCGCCGGCGCCACGGTGGCCAGGTCGCGGCGCCAGATCGGCGCGTAGCAGTGGTCGGTCGGGCCGGTCTGCCTGGCCGGTCCGGCCAGGTAGGCGGCGTCCGGGTCCAGCTCGGGCCAGAACTGGGTGCGCTGGAACGGGTAGGTCGGCAGCGACACGATCCGGCCGCCGGCCGGGCGGGTGGCCCCCCAGTTCACGCCGACGCCCAGCTCCCACAGCCGGCCGCAGGTCTCCAGCATCGAGGTGCGGTCGTCGCGGTGGTCGCCGACCGCCCACATCGCCGACAGCGTGCCGAGCACGGCCGCCCGCGGCCCGGCGGTCTGGTTCTGCCGGACCAGCCCGCCAAGCGTCTGCCCGGCGCCAAGCTCGACGAAGGCGTCGATATCGCGGCCGAGGCAGTACTGCACGCTGTCGACGAACCGGACGGTGCCGACCAGGTGGTCGCCCCAGTACTCGGCGCTGGTCGCCTGCTCGGCGGTCAGCGGGTGGCCGGTCAGGTTGGACACGATCACCGTCGACGGCGGCCGGCGCGGCACCTCGGCCAGCAGCGCGATCAGCTTGTCCCTGGCCGGCTCGAGCAGCGAGGAGTGGAAGGCGTGCGCCGAGCGCAGCGGGCGGCAGGCGAAGCCGTCGGCCATCAGCTGCGCTGTGACGTCCTCGATCTCGCTCGGCAGCCCGCTCAGCACGGTCATCGACGGGCCGTTGAGCGCGGCGATGTCGACCTCGGTACCGGTGCCGAGCACGGCCGCGGCGACCTGGCTCTCGCCGGCGGCGACGGCGACCATCCGGCCGTCCGGCACCGCGCTGATCAACCGGGCCCGCTCGACGACCACGTGCAGCGCGTCGGCGAGGCTGAACACGCCCGCCAGGCACGCCGCCACGTACTCGCCGAGGCTGTAGCCGACCAGCAGGTCGGGCTGGATACCGCGGTGGGCGAGCAGCTTGGCCAGCGCGTATTCGACGGTGAACTGGAACGGGTGGGCCAGTTCGGCATGGTGCAGCGGATCGGCCTCGTCGGCGTCGCCGCCGTCGCGGCCGAGCATCGCGGCCAGGTCGCCCTGCACGGCGCGCACCGCCGGCGAGCCCTTGGTCGGGAAGAACATCGGTGCGAGGTCGATGCCGGAGCGCGGCCTGACCAGCTCGACGCACTCGTCGACGGCTGCGGTGTAGACCGGTTCGCTGCGGTACAGCTCGCGGCCCAGGCCGACGTACTGGTCGCCGACGCCGGGCAGCAGGAACGCGACCCGTGGCCGGCCGCGCCCATTGGACGTGGCCGCCTCGGACACGGTCGCGATGGCGCCGGTCAGCCGGCTGATCGCGTCCGCGGTGTCGGTGCAGACCAGGGCCCGCCGGTGGTCGTGCTCGGCGCGCCCGACCTGCAGCGTGTGCGCCACGTCGTCGAGGTTCAGCTCGGGCCGCTCGGTGAGCCAGGTCGCCAGCCGCTGCAGTTGCTCGCGCAGCGCGTCGGCGCAGGCCGCCGAGACCGGCAGCGTGTGCAGCTCCGGCTGCCCGCCCGCACCCGTTGCGGCCGCACCGGCTTGCGGCTCCGGCTCGGCCACGGCCGGCGCCGCCTCGAGCACGACGTGCGCGTTCGTGCCGGACCAGCCGAACGAGCTGACCCCGGCCAGCGACGGGCGGCCGTTGTCGGGCAGCTCGACCGGCTCGGTCACCGGGCGGATCGTGCCGTCGGCCGGCACCGCCTCGGCGGGCTTCTCGTGGTTGATGTTGACCGGCACCTGGCCGTGGGTGAGCACGAGCGCGGCCTTGATGACCCCGGCGACGCCGGCCGCGGCCTGGGTGTGGCCGAGGTTGGACTTGACCGCGCCGACGTGCAGCGGGCGCTGCGGTGAGCGCCGGCCGAACACGTCGTGCAGGGCCGAGAGCTCGATCGCGTCACCGAGCTGGGTGGCCGAGCCGTGGGCCTCGACGTAGTCGACGTCGTCGGCGTCGACCCTGGCGGCCGCGAGCGCCCGGTTGATCACGTCCACCTGGGCCGAGCGGCTGGGCGCGGTGAGCCCGTTGCTGCGGCCGTCCTGGTTGACCGCGGTGCCGCGGACGACCGCCCAGATCCGGCGGTTGTTCGCGATCGCCTTGGACAGGGGCTCCAGGATGACGGCCCCGCCGCCCTCGCCCATCACGTAGCCGTTGGCCCGCTCGTCGAAGGTCTTGCAGGTCCCGTCCGGGCACAGCATCGAGGAGGCGCAGCCCTGGATGAAGTCGTCGGGGTGGAAGTTCATCGAGGCACCGGCGGCGATCGCCAGGTCGCACTCGCCGCGGCGCAGGCTGTCGACCGCCAGGTGGATCGCGATCAGCGACGAGGAGCACGCCGTGTCGATCGTGATCGCCGGGCCGGTCAGGTTCAGGTAGTAGGAGATGCGGCCGGCCGCGACGCTCAGCGACGTGCCCTGGCCCAGGTACGGGTCGGCGATGATGCTGCGGCCCTGCCGCTCGAACTGCAACCGGGTGTACGGGCTGCCGGTGTCCAGGAAGCCGACCATCACGCCGACCCGGCTGCCGGCCAGCCGCGTCGCCGAGGCGCCCGCGTTCTCCAGGCCCTCCCAGGACAGCTCCAGCAGCAGCCGCTGCCGCGGGTCCAGGCGCAGCGCCTCGCGCGGCGGCAGGCCGAAGAACTCCGCGTCCCAGCCGGCGATGTCGTCCAGGAACGAGCCCTTGCGGGTGTAGATGCTGCCCGCGGCCGCCGGGTCCGGGTTGTAGAACTCGTCGATGTCGAAGCGCGACGCCGGCACCTCGGTCACCCCGGTGCGGCCCTCGAGCAGCAGCTTCCAGTAGCCGTCGATGGTGTCGCCACCGCCGGGGAACCGGCAGGCCATGCCGACGATCGCGATCGGCTCCCGGCGGCGCTCCTCGACCTCGGCAAGGCGGCGCCGGGTCTGGGTCAGCTCGACCGTGACCTTCTTCAGGTAGTTGCGCAGCTGTTCCTCGGTCGCCATCTCCCGGCCTTCCTCACAGTTCCTTGTCGATGAGCGCGAAGATCTCCTCATCGGAGGCGGAGTCGATCTGTTCGGCCGCGCCGCCGTCGCCGTCCTGGCCGGCGCCGAGCCGGCTCAGCGAGCTCTGCAGGACCGCGATCAGCTGCGCCCGCACTGTGTCGATGTCGCCTGGCTCCTCGCCGTCGAACTCGCCCGCTTCCAGGGCCGCCTCGGCCGACTCGACGGCCGCCCGCAGCGTGTCGGCCGGCGACGGTGCGGCCGGCGCGAACGTGCGGAACAGGTGCTCGGCGAGCGCGGCGACCGTCGGGTGGTCGAAGACCAGCGTCGCCGGCAGCCGCAGCCCGGTCTCGGCGTTGAGCCGGTTGCGCAGCTCGACGGCGGACAGCGAGTCGAACCCGAGCTCCTTGAACGCGCGGTCCTCGTCGACCTGGTCGATGCTGTCGTAGGCCAGCACCGAGGCCACGTGCGTGCGGACCAGGTCGGTGAGCAGCTGCCGGGCGTCGGGCTTGGTGAGCCCGGCAAGCCGGGCGGCCAGCCCGGTCGCGGTTCCGCCCTGGGCGGCCGGCGCCGGCCCGCCGGCGGTCGCGGCGGCGGCCCGCCGCGGGGCGCGCACGAGGCCGCGCATGATCGGCGGCAGCTGGTCGGCCTCGGCCCTGGTGCGCAGCCCGGCCGGCTCCCACTTCGCCGCGACCACGAGCGGGTGCGGGCTCGGCAGCGCCGCGTCGAACAGGTCGAGTCCCTCGGCCGGATGGAGCGGCCCGACCCCGGAGCGGGCCAGCCTGGCCACATCGCCGGCGCTGAGGTGGCCGGCCATCGAGCTGTCGGCGTTGTCCCACAGGCCCCACGCGATCGACACCGCCGGCAGCCCCAGCGTGCGCCGGTGCTCGACGAGCGCGTCCACGAACGTGTTCGAGGCGGCGTAGTTGCCCTGGCCGGGGTTGCCGAGCACGCCGGCGAGCGAGGAGAACACCACGAACGCCGACAGGTCCAGCTCCGCGGTCAGCTCGTGCAGGTGCCAGCCGGCGTCGGCCTTCGGCGCGAACACCTTGTCCAGCGCCTGCGCCGTGAGCCCCTCGAGCGTGGCGTCGTCGAGCACGCCGGCGCTGTGCACGACTGCGGTCAGCGGCGCCTGCGCCGGGATCGCGGCGATCACGGCGGCGAGCGAGTCGCGGTCGGCGACGTCGCACGCGGCGAGCGTGACCGAGGCGCCCTGCTCGGCGAGCCGGTCGGCCAGCTCGGCCGCTCCCGGGGCAAGCGGGCCGCGGCGGGAGACCAGCACCAGGTGCCGCACGCCGTGCCGCGCCACGACGTGCTCGGCGACCAGTGCGCCGAGGCCACCGGTGCCGCCGGTCACCAGCACCGTGCCGGTGCCGAGCGGGCTGTCCTGGTCTTCGAGGGTCGGCTCGGTGCCGCGCCGGGCGA
>DASSUA010000412.1:0-2870 GCA_035707525.1 Pseudonocardiaceae bacterium | reverse complement strand
CTTCCCGTGCGGGACTCCAGGCGTGTGACGTCGCCCGCCTCCTCATCGATGCCGACGATGACGTCGGGGCGCTCGGCGCGCATCGCGGCGGTGAGCGCGGCCACCTGATCGAGGGACTCGATGTTGCGGCTGAACAGCGCGACTCCGCCCAGGCCCGCCGCCAGCCGGCGTAACAGCCAGGCCGGCGGGGCGATCCCCTCGAACCCGGGTTGTAGCACGGCGTCGGCCATCCGCAGCAGCGCCACGCTCCGCATCGAAGTACGGGTAGTCATCGTCGATCCCCCTTCGACGCGAGTGCGAGCCATTACTGTAAATAAACCTATCAGTTACTGTCAAACAACCTGCTCGTTCCCGCCGTGCGGCACTTTGTCTCCTTCATTCGGCTCATTCGGCTCATCCGGCGAGGCCCGGCCGGCCGGCCGGAACGCGGCGTCGGTCACGTCGGCCGCGACCTCGGTGAAGTCCGGCCCGTAGATGGCCGGCTCGACCACCCTTAGCACCAGGCAGAACCGCTTCGAGGCGCCGTAGCGGCGGTAGAGCTGTCGATACTCGGTGGCCAGGAAGCGGGCGGCCGCGAGGTTCGTCCGCGCCGTCTGTCCACCGAGGACAAACACCGGATGGCCGCCGCCCGGCCCCCGCGCCCGGGCGAGAAAGGCGTACGCCACGTTCGGGTCACGGCGGAAGGTCGTCGTGTCGATGGAGAAGGACAGCTCCGTCCCCTGCGCTGGATCCCCGGCCGTAACCGTGATGCCGCGCAGGAGCCACCGGAGATGGGCGGCGGTCCTTGTGTTTCCGATCGGGCCGCCCACGCAGAACTCGGTCATCCGGCCGATCCCCGGCGGGCCGTCGTCGGCCGGGGCGAGGTGCGCTCGTCCGCCGCATTCCCGGACGATCGTCGCCAGCTCCACCAGCGCCGCGACGTCCCGCCGGTGCACGCTCAACCCATGCGGGGACGCCGCGTGCCGGGCCACCGCCAGCAGGCATTCCGCATTTCTGTCCAAGCCGAAGAAGGCCCGCTTGCGGGCCAACCTCCGGTAGGCCAGCAGGCGCTGGCTCACCCAGACCGCCGCGCCGGCGACGACGCTGGCGAGCAGGTTCACCAGCAGGTCACGCACGGGGACACTCTCCTACGTCTTCGCCGCCTTCCGGGCCCGGTAGGCGGCGACCGCCGCACGGTTGCCGCACCCGCTCTCGCAGTACTGCCGTGACCTGTTCTTGGACAGGTCGACGACGACGTTGTCGCAGCCGGGGTAGGCGCAGATCCGCAGCCGGCCCAGCTCCTTGCCGCGGACCAGGTCGACGAAGGCCATCGCGGCCTCCACGGCCATCCGGGTGGCCAGCGGCGCGTCGGGCGGCGTCGCGTGCAGGTGGTAGTCCCACTCGTCGTGCCTGACCAGCTGGGGAAGGGCGTTCGCCTCGCGCAGCAGGCCGTTGACGATCTCGACGACTCCCTCCTCGTCCACCTCCCAGAGCCGGCGCAGCCGCGGTCGCAGGGCGCGTACCGCGCGCAGCTCAGCCTCGTCGCGCTTGCGCTCGCCGGTCCAGCCCCAGGCGCGTACGAACTCGTCGAGGGCGGCGACGTCGGGCAGGCGCTCCTCGTCACCGTCGGCGGTGTTGACCAGCGCGGCGGCCCCAGCCAGCGCCACCTCGGTGTCATGGGCAAAAACCACCTTGACTCCTAACAGTCCCTGGGGTTAGCGTCATTAGCATAAGTCATTTTTGCTCATTACACTACGACCACGGGAGGACCGATGCTGCAGCAGCGCACCGCAGGGCTCGGGCTCGGCCTGGCTCTGCTGTCGGCCGCCACGTTCAGCACCTCCGGTTCGTTTGCCCGGTCCCTGACCGAGGCCGGCTGGTCCCCCGCTGCCGCGGTGGCCGTCCGGGTCAGCCTCGCCGCCGTGATGCTGGCCGTGCCCGCCGTCGTGGCGATGCGTGGCCGGTGGCGGGCGCTGCGACACAGCATCGCAACGGTCACGGTCTACGGTCTGGTCGCGGTGGCGGGTTGCCAGGTCTTCTTCTTCAACGCCATCCAGTCCCTGTCGGTCGGCGTCGCGCTGCTGATCGAGTATCTCGGCACGGTGCTCGTGGTGGGCTGGCTGTGGCTCCGGCACGGTAACAAGCCGCGCCGGCTGACCGCGGCCGGCTCGGTGGTCGCCCTCCTCGGGCTGGTGCTCGTCCTCGACCTCGTTGCCGGCGCTCACCTCGACCCGGTCGGCGTGCTGTGGGCGCTCGCCGCCGCCGCCGGGCTGGCCACGTACTTCGTGCTCTCATCCGAGCCCGGCAACGGCATGCCTCCGGTCATGATGGCCAGCGCCGGGATGGGCATCGGCGCCGTCGTGCTACTCGGCCTTGGTGGTCTCGGCCTGGTGCCGATGCGCGCGGCCTTCGGCCCCGTCGACGTGGGCGGGCACCGCACCACCTGGCTGGTCCCCGTCATCGGCCTGTCCCTGGTGGCCGCGGCGATCCCCTACGTCGCCGGCATCACCGCCTCCCGGATGCTGGGGCCCAAGCTCGCCTCGTTCGTCGGCCTCACCGAGGTCGTCTTCGGGGTAGTGGTCGCCTGGCTTCTGCTCGGCGAGCTGCCGACCGGGGTACAGCTGGCCGGTGGCGTGCTCATCGTCGCCGGGGTCGCCCTGGTCCGCGTCGACGAGATGCGCCCGGCCGCACTCCCCCAACGCCCAGCTGTCCAGCAGGCACCGGAGGCCGGCGCGGTCGGGTCCAGGCAGGCGGCCACCGTCCCGGCGCAGGCGGCCTGCTGTGGCGCGCCGTGACCGTCGGCAGCCTCCGCCTGCTGACGTGACGCTGACCCGGCCAGGCGATTCCTCCGGTGGGCACATCACGGTGCTCAGGGTGGTGGCCAGCAAGCA
>DASSUA010000411.1:0-5976 GCA_035707525.1 Pseudonocardiaceae bacterium | reverse complement strand
CATGCCGAGGAAGTCCGTGCACTCCTTGCGCAGCTCGGTCTCGGTCATGCGGCCGCGCAGGGAGGCTGAAGTCAGTGCCACCCACCGATCGATCAACGCATCGGCGTCCCCGCGCAACAACTCCGTCAGCCGGTGGGCGTTCACCGCGTCGACTGTCACCTAACGCCTCCTCGAAAACGCACCGAATCTGCAGGCAGCTTAGTCCTGGGGGCGGACGGGCCCCGACATGCACGGATGGGTGGCTGTGCCGAAGATCACCGCCGGCCGCGGGCGTCGGTGATCCAGAACGCGCGGCGGCCGAGATGGATGCGGGTGGTCGAGACGAAGGCGGCCTGCAGGTCGTACTGGTGCACGGGGGTACCGTCGGCGACCACGAGGTCGAACTCGACCGACTCGCCGGCGCCGGCGGGGACCGTGAGCGCATGCACGGCGTCGGGTTGCTCGATGCCGGCCGTGGCCGACCTGCGCACCGCAGCCAGGCAGTATCCCCGGCGCTCGTGCCCGGACCGGTTGTCCAGCCGCACGCTGACCGTCGCCTTCTCGCCGCGCACGACCGTCTCCGGCAGGTCGACCAGCAGCGACACCGCCGGGTCCGGGGTGTCGGCGATCGACCCGCAGCGCGGGCAGATGAGCTCGGTCCGGCGGATCCCGGGGCGCAGGATGTGGCGCAGCTCGCGCCGGGTCGTCGTGCGCCCGCACTGGTAGCAGCCGGGGCCGACGTCCGTGCCCGCGAGCAGGAAGTTGTCCTGGTAGTGCTCGGAGAAGCGGTACGACGTCGTGCGGATGCGCTCCTGCAGCCACCGGGCGATGTGCTCGTCGGTGCGGTCCAGCTCGCGCAGCAGGGTCCGGGTGGTGCGCACCAGCCGGCTGGCCGCGGCCGGGTCGGTGAACCGCGCCTTGTAGAGCCGCGACAGCTGCAGCAGCCGGCCCTCGAGGTTCTTGCGCCCGCCCTGGCGGACCTGGTCCGGGTACAGCCCGTGCATGCCCAGGACCGGCGCGAGCGTCTGCTCCAGCGCCTCGGACACCGCCAGCATCGTGGCGTGCTCGTGCCGGAAGTCGCCGACGTCGACCGCGACGGATTCGAGGCCGGCCCGCCGGCCGGTGAACAGAAGCACGTGGACCGCCCCGCCGCTGGCCGGGATCGTGCTGACCTGCAGATCCTCGATCTCGGCCCGCACCCGCGGCCCGGTCTGCCCGATGGCCGAGACCAGCTCGGGCGAGGTGGCCGTGGTACAGGCGAGGCCGCCGGAGAGATCGACCACATTTCGGCCACGGCGCAGCCGTGCGGTCGGGCGGGACGGCTGGCGCTCGACGAGCCGGTCGGCCGGGTCGCCGAGCAGGAAGTACACGTCGCCGCCCTCGAGCTGGTTTCCCGGCAGCGCGCGGTTGAGCAGGCAGACCGCCTCGCCGAGGCTGCGGCCGGTGCGCAGCAGGTTGCGGTAGAGCAGGGCCTCCAGCCCGTGCCCGTCCTTCCACCTGATCGTGCCGACGAACGACCGGGCCCGGCCGTCCAGCGCCGCGTACCAGATGGCGAACAGCGGGTTGAAGTCCGTCTCCTCGAACGAAAGCGAACCGCACGAGTTGACGAACACGTGCTCGGCCCGCACCCGGTGCGCGGGCAGCGGGCGGCCGTCGGGCTTGAAGTAGCAGAACCCACCGTCGGCCATCGTGCACGAGGGCAGCCTGGGATCCAGCGGCCCCGCCACGTCCGCGTACGGGCTGCGGCCGCACAGGTAGTCGCCGTTGAGGTGGACCTGGTCGCTCATCCCGTGCGACGAGATGGCCAGCAGGCGGATGTGCTCGAGCCGGCCGATCGTGTCGCGGTCGGCCTGCCGGTACGGCACGGTCACCAGGTCGTCGCCGGCGTCGGCGGGCGCCGCGGACACCGTCGAATCCAGCAGGACGTCCGGCCCCGAGCCGGTGACCGGGCGGCGTTGCTTGGCGTCCAGCAGCGTCATGGCCTCGAAGTCCCGGCCGTGCAGGAACCCGACCGGGCAGGCCCGCACCCCCGGCAGCGGCTCGGCGGTGGCGCGCGAGCCGGCCTCCCGCGCCAGCCGGGCCATCGCGTCCGGGTCGGCCCGGTCGGTGACGACGTAGAGGCTCTGGGCGTGCTCGGCGAGCGCGGCGATCCTCGGGTCCGCCAGGGTTTCCACGGCCAGGAACGGGCGGCCCTGGGCGGCGGCCCTGGCCAGGCCGAGCGCCACGCCACCACCGGCGCCGACGATCCACTGCCCGGCCGCGTCCGGGCGTGGTCCGGCCAGCTCGCGCAGGGCCGCCAGCAGGCCGGTCACCCGGTCGAGATCGCGGTCGGCGTGCAGCCGTGCCAGCTCGCCGGCGCGCGCACCGGGCCCGTCCGCCGCCCGTGCGCGGCTGGCCGGGAGCCCGGCCGCCTCCAGGACCGAGGCGGTCAGCGCGGGGTGGCTCGTGCGCACCGGCAGGCCCGTGCCGGTGGCGAGCGAGCGCACGTAGTGCGTCCAGTAGGCGCCGTCGTCGTCGACGAGCAGCAGCGGGGCGACCCCGGCGGACACCGGAACCTCACCAACCCCGGCGGACACCGGAACCTCGCCAACCCCGGCGGTCACCGGAACCTCACCGCCCCGGCGGCGCGGTAGGCGAGCGCGAGCGCCTGCGCCGGGGTCGGCGCCGAGGTGACGACCCAGGCGACGAAGTCCAGGTTGGACCGCGGCGGGTGGTTCACCCGCGCCCCCGGCTCCGCGGCGACCCGGACCACGGCGACGCCCGGCATGGCGCGGATCCGGTCGAGGTTGGCGATGCCGGGGAAGGCCCGGCCGGCCGGTGCGCACACGCCGACGATGGCGGCGCCGTGCCGCCTGGTCGGCCGCCATGGCGCCGGATTCCCGAGCGCGATCTCGACGACCTGCTGGACGGGGCTGGCGCCGAGCGCGAGCTCGATGGCGTGGCTGCCCATCAGGTCGCCGGTGAGCCGCGGGTTGATCTCCAGGATCTTGACCTGGCCGTCCACCACCCGGCACTCGGTGTGGACGACCCCGCAGTCGATGCCGAGCGCGTGCAGCGCCTTGGCGACCTCGCCGAACAGCTGCGCCACCAGCGGCCCGTCCACCGGGAAGTACGCGGCGACCTCGGGGAAGTGCCGGTCGTCCACGCCCGCCCACTCCTTGCCGGACACGCCGATCAGCTCGAGCTCGCTACCGGCGTGCTGGGCCGTCTCCACCGTGAACTCGGGGCCGTCCAGGTAGCCCTCCAGCAGCACGCCGGGGGCGGCCCGGTCGCCCAGCGGATGGTCGGACCAGCCGCGGGCCGACCGCAGGTAGCCGGCCAGGTCGTCGTCGCCGTCGAGCCGGACGACCTGCCAGCTGTCGTTGGCGTCCTGGGGCTTGCCGACCAGCGGGTAGCCCAGCTCGGCCGCCGCCCGCGCGGCTTCGGCGGCACCGTGCACGAGCCGAAACGGTGGGTTGAGCCGCGGCTGGGTGGCCTGCAGGGCCAGCCGCATCCGGTGCTTGTTGCGCACCGCGAGCGCGGCCCGCCGGGTCAGCCCCGGCAGCCCGAGCGTCTCGGCGACCAGCGCCGCCTGCGGCACGTACAGGTCGTGCGTCGTGGTGACCCCGTCGACCGGATGGTTCCTGGCCAGCCGGTCGACCCGGTCCAGCAGCGCGCCGTCGTCGTCGGTGTCGCACTCGACGACCCTGGTAGCCGCCGCGGCGGCGACCCCGGGCGGCCGCCTGGCCAGCACCGTGCTGGTGTAGCCGCGCTCGCGCGCGTACTCCAGGCACCGCTGGCCGGCGCCGGTCGCGCTCAGCTCCACGAACACGATGTGCCGGGTCATGGCAGCGTGGACACCTCCGGCACGGCGCGCCACGGTTGCAGCACGCGGTAGGCCCACACCCCGCTGGCGGCGGCCAGCAGGCCGGCGACCACGAGCATCCAGCCGACCGGCACCGCGGCGAAGGTCAGCAGCGCCCCGGCCAGCGCCGCCCCACCGATCTGCGCCGACCGCGACAGCACCGACTCGGCGGCGAACACGTGGATCAGCTCCTGCTCCGACGCCGAGGTCTGCAGCAGCGTGCGCACCGACACCGCGTACAGCATGTTGGTCACGCCCAGCGCGACCATGAGCACGAACACCGGCCACACCTCGTCGTTGCCGCCGAGGGCGATCATCGACAGGCCCATGCCGAGGTACCCGAGCACCGCAAGCCGCCGGTCCGACCAACCCAGCTTGCCGCTGGCCAGCAGCAGCCCGGCCGCGGTCGCGGCGAGCGCCTGCACCATCTCGAAGGCGCCGAAGGTGGCGCTGTCCACCCCGAGGAACTCCCGCGCATACACCACGAACGTGGCCAGGAAGATCCCGAACGACATCCCGGTGACCGTCTCCCCGCCGATCAGGCAGACCGGGACCGGCCGGCGCCGCACCGCGGCGATCGCCGCCCGGAACGACGTGCGGACCCGCTCGGCGCCGGCGCCGCGGAACGCCCCGGCCGGCACCCGAAGGGCCAGCAGGGACACCCCGGACACCAGGAACGTCAGCGCGCACAACCCGAACACCGCCGGCAGCGGCAGCACCAGGTAGGCGAAGCCACCCAGGCCGGCCCCGGCCGCCATGGCCAGGGCCTCCAGGGTGCGGTCCATCGAGTTGAACCGGCGCAGCGCCGGCTCCGGCACCACGTGCGTGATGAACTCGATCCTGGTCGGCCGGAACATCGTCGACACCAGGTTGACCAGGAACGCCACCGCGTACACGGCGGCGAGCGTGCCGGCCCCGGCCCAGAACAGCGCGGCGATCCCCACCAGCAGGACGCCCCGGGACAGGTCGTAGGACACCAGCAGCGGCTGGGCGCCCAGGTGCCGGCGCGGCCAGCCGGACAGGAAGCCGAGGAACGCCGGCACCTCCGCGACCGCCACCACCAGCCCGACGTGCAGCGGCGAGCGCGTCAGGTCGAGCACCAGCAGCGGCAGCACCAGCACGAGCATGCTGTCGCCGAGGGTGGCGATGCTCTGCCCGGCGACGACGATCCACGCGTCGCGGGCGAACGGTGCCCGGGTGGCCGGGTCCTGGGGCCGCGCCACTACCGGGATCCGTTGCTGCCCACCGCCCGGCCGGTGGCCGCCGCGGCGAGGCCGTGCTCGCCGTGCTCGCCGTGCTCGCCGGGTTCGCGGGTGAGGCGGCGCACCGTTCCGGCGACGTGGTTGTGCATGAGGTACGCCCCCACCCTGGCCGTGTTGCCGGTGCCCTCCAGCGGCGGGCTCACCTCGGCGATGTCCAGCCCGACGACCCTGGTCGCCGCGCTGATCTCGAACACCGCGTCGATCACCTCGTGCGCGAACAGCCCGCTCGGGTTGGGTGTGCTGGTCCCGCCGGCGAAGGCCTGGTCGATGCAGTCGATGTCGACCGAGATGTAGACCCCGTCGGTGTCGCGGCCGACGTGCTCGACGACCTCGGCCAGGGCATCCCGCCAGCCCTGCCGCCGCAGGTCGTAGACGGTGCGCACGAGGACGCCGCTGTCCTCGGCGCGCCGCATGTAGTCCTCGGAGTACAGGTTGGAGCTGATCCCGAGCTGCGCGGCCACCCGGTAGTCGAGCACGTCCTCGAGCGTCTTCATCCAGTGCCCGGAGTGCTCCTTGCCGGCCAGCGGCTCCCTCGAGTCGAAGTGCGCGTCGAAGTCCACCAGCCCGAGCCGGCCGCCGGCGCGCTCCTGCATGGTCCGAAACAGCGGGTCGGTGATCGAGTGGTCGCCGCCGAGGAAGATCGGGTGGATGCCGTCGGGCAGCCGCCGCACCGCGTCGGCGACGTTGGCGTAGGTCTGCGGCAGCGACCGGACCACGTCGACCTCACCGAGGTCGACGAACCGCGCGTCCCGAAGCGACACCCGCTTGTCGGTGCAGTAGAGCGCGAACTCGTTGAAGTAGGCCAGCATGTCCTCGGGACCCAGCCGCGCCCCGGGCCGGTGGCTGACCGCGTGGTCGAACGGCACGCTCAGCACGCCGAAGGTCACCACG
>DASSUA010000410.1:0-4460 GCA_035707525.1 Pseudonocardiaceae bacterium | reverse complement strand
GGCACCGTCGCCGCGACCTGCCGGCTCGGCTGGAAGCAACGGGCCGGGGTCGAGGTCTACGCCGACAACCTCGCGCTCACGATCACCGAGACCTACCTGCAGGTCACCGACGAGCGCGGGGAGCAGCCGCCGCAACCGGTCGACCCCGACGACGCGAAGCGCGCCGTCGACCGGGCGTTCGTCGACGCGGTGCTCGGCGTCGGCTCCGATGTCCGGGCGCCGTACTCCGACGCGCTGCGAACCCACCGGTTGGCCTGCATGATTGCAGGGTCTGCCGCCAAGGGAACGCTGATCGCCCACTAGGGGGAGCTGATGACGGGGCCGACCCATGAAGCGCTCTGGATCGAGGCGCCCGGCCACGCGGTCGTGGTCGAGGAGCCGTCGCCGGCTGAGGTGCCGGAGGGCAAGTTCGCGGTCAGCACCGTCTACAGCGGGCTGTCGGCGGGCACGGAGCTGAGCCTGTTCAAGGGCAGCAACCCGTACCTGTCCGCGCGCTGGGACAGGGAGCTGGGGCTGTTCCGCGAGGACGAGCCCGACCTCGCCTTCCCGGTGACCCAGTTGGGCTACATGGAGGTCGGCACGGTGACCGCCAGCCATACGCCCGCGGTCCGGGTCGGCGAGCTGGTCGCCATGGCCTACGGGCACCGCGGCGCCTACCTGGGCGACCCGCTGGTCGACCGGGTGGTGCCGCTGCCGGGCGACCTCGAGCCGAGCCTGGGGATCTACGTCGCGCACATGGGGCCGATCTGCGCGAACGGCCTGCTGCACGCGGCGGCCGAGGAGCACGGCTCGGACGTCCGCTCGCTCTCCGATGGCGTCAGCGGCCGCTGCGTGGCCGTTACCGGCGCCGGCGTGGTCGGGCTGCTCACCGCGCTGTTCGCCCGCCACCACGGCGCCGACCGGCTGGTCGTGGTGGAGCCGAGCCCGCAACGGCGGGCGGTCGCCGAGGCGCTTGGGCTGGAGACGCTGGACCCGACCGAGCAGGACGCGCCGGTGACGTTGAAGACTCGCTGGCGGCACGGTCCCGCCGACCGCGGTGCCGACGTGGTGTTCCAGTGCCGGGCGCAGCCGGCCAGCCTGGCCCTGGCGATGCGCCTGCTGCGGCCGCAGGGCACGGTCGTCGACCTGGCGTTCTACCAGGACGGCGCCCAGGAGGTGCGGCTCGGCGAGGAGTTCCACCACAACGGGCTGGCGCTGCGCTGCGCGCAGATCGGGCGGGTGCCGCGCGGGCTGGCGCACTCGTGGGACCGGGAGCGGCTCTCCGCCGAGACGATCGAGCTGCTGCGCGCCGAGGGCACGCTGATCATGAAGCACGTCGTGACGCAGATCCTGCCGATCGAGCAGGCCCCGGCGCTGCTGGCCGACCTCGCCGGGCGCCGGGCGCACGTCCTTCAGGCGGTGTTCACGTTCCGCTGATCTGCCGTCACCGGTTGACTCCAAAGGGGCGGGGCCGAAGGCCCCTTGAGCAACTCGCCCCTGGTCAGGTGTGATCTGGCTCATCGAAGGGGAGGACTGGCGCTCGAAGGGGACCTAGTGAGCCAGGTTGTCGAGTTCACCGCTCTGCGCAGGGTCGATCTGGTCGAGGAGGACGTCGGCGAACCTGGGGCGGGCCAGGTGCTGGTGGCGACCCGCTACTCGGGCATCTCCTCCGGCACCGAGCTGACCGCCTACCGGGGCACCAACCCCTACCTGACCAGGCAGTGGGACGCCGGACGGCGGCTGTTCACCGGGTCGGCTGCGTCGTTCGCCTACCCGATCAGCGGGTGGGGGTACCAGGAGGTCGGCGACATCCTGCGGATCGGCCCGGGCGTCACCGGCCTGCTACCCGGCGACACGGTATGGGGCATCTGGGGACACCGGTCCGAGGCGGTCGTTGACGCCGAGCGCCTGGCCGGCCACGTCCTGCCACCGCAGGTCAACCCCCTGGCCGGGGTGTTCATCCGGCTCGGCGCGATCGCGTTCAACGCGATCCTCGACGCCGGGCCGCTGTTCGGGGCGCACGTCGTGGTGTTCGGCCAGGGTGTGCTCGGCCAGCTCGCGACGCGGCTCGCGGTGCTCGCCGGCGCCACCGTCACCGCCGTCGAGCCGGTGGCGCTGCGCCGTCACCTGGCCGTGTCCAGCGGCGCCGAGCACGTGCTCGACCCCGCCGCCGGCGCGGTCGCCGAGCGCGTGCACGAGCTGACCGGCGGCCGAGGCGCCGACGTCTGCATCGAGATCAGCGGCTCGTACGCGGCGCTGCACGAGGCGATCCGCTCCTCCGGCGAGGGCGGCCGGGTCGTCGCCTCGGGCTTCTACCAGGGACCCGCGGTCGAGCTGCGGCTCGGCGAGGAGTTCCACCACAACCGGGTGCAGCTGGTCTCGTCGCAGATCTCCGGGGTGGGCCACGGGCTTGCCGGCCGCTGGAACGTGAACCGCCTGCAGCACGCGTTCCTCGACCTGGTGGTCCGCCGGCGGCTCGATCCGCTCGACCTGGTGACCCACCTGGTCGACGCCGGCGAGGCGGCGAAGATCTACCAGGTGCTCGACGAGCGGCCGGACGAGGCGCTGCAGGCCGTGCTGCGGTTTCGCGGAGGCCCCAGCTGCGAGGTTCCCTACACCGTGCCGGAGGCGGCCGCCGGCTGAACCCACAGGCAGAACGGGTGCCCGGCCGGGTCCAGGTAGACCCGCACGTCCTGCTGCGGCTGGAAGCCGGCGAGCGTGGCTCCGACGTCGACGGCGTGGGCGCCCGCGACCTCCAGATCGTCGACCTCGATGTCGAGGTGAACCATCATCTGCTGCCGGTCGGCGGCGGACGGCCAGCTCGGCGGCGAGTACAGCGGCTCGTGCTGGAACGAAAGGCTCGGGCCCCCGCCGGGCGGGCGCAGGGTGACCCACTCAGGCTCGTTCGCCCCGATCGGCCAGCCGAGCAGCCGCTGGTAGAAATCGGCGAGCTTGCGCGGGTCGGCCGAGTCGAGCACCACGCCCGACATCCGCATGCGCGGTATGGACGGCATGGCTAATGATTGCGCCACCACAGGTAGCCGAGCACCGCCAGGATGGCGCCGACCACGGCGCCTATCGGCACTGCCGATTTCTCCCGCATGGCGGCCGCCCGGTCGACCACGCGGGCCTTCACGTCGGCCTTGTAGGCCAGCTCGGCGACCGTCTCACCGAGCTGCGCCCTGGTCCGCTCGATGTCGGCCCGCAGCTCGTTGGCGCGCCGCTGCGGGTCGGAGGCATCGTCGGTCACCGGCGTGCACTCTCCCTGACCACCTCGATGTCCTGCCGGACGCTGCCGACCGCCTGCTCCGGCACCGGCGGCGTCGCCCGGCGGACCTGGTCGCGCGCCACCAGCGCCAGGACAACGGCGACGACCGCGACGACCGTGGCGACGACCAGGGCGGCCGCCCAGGCCGGCAGCACCTGCGCCAGCAGCAGGATGACGGCCGCGACGAACGCCGCGCCCGCGTACGCGCCGAACACGCCCGCCACGCCGAACAATCCGGCACCGAACCCGAACCGCTTGCCCTTGGCCTCCAGTTCGGCGGTGGCCAGCCGGATCTCGTCGCGCACCAGGTGCGACACCTGGCCGGTGAGGTCCTTGAGCAGTTCTCCGGTGGACCGGCCGTTGCCACCGGACTGTTGTGCGTTAGTCACACCGCTCGGGTACCCGGGCCGGCCGGCCTCAACCCCAGCCGCTTTTCTGAGTAGCCGACCGGTTTGCGGGTATCCCGGTTCCAAGGCGGCGGGCGATAGTGACGGTATGAAGGGCGACCGGGTGGAGATCGTGGTCGATGCCGGTGATACGGCGCGTCGCTATGAGGTGGTCGCCACCAGGGCGGGCCGGCGGGTCGAGGTGAGCATCGCCCGCGGCGTCGTCGAGGTCGTCGAGGTGACCCGCTCCGGCACCCCGGTCCGCACGGCACGCTTCATGGCGAGCCGGGTGCTCGCGCTCGTCGAGCACCCCGCACCCCGGCCGGCGCTGCCCGAGGAACGGGAGACGGCCGGCTGATGCTGCAGCGCTGGTACCGCAACACCGTCATCTACTCGCTCGACGTCGCGACCTTCCAGGACTCCGACGGCGACGGCTGCGGCTGCGGCGACCTGAACGGGCTGACAGGCCGCCTGGAGTACCTGGCGAGGCTGGGCGTGGGCGCGATCTGGCTCGGCCCGGTCTACCCGTCCCCCCGCCGCGACGGTGGCTACGACGTGACCGACCACTACGGCATCGACCCCCGCTTCGGGCCCGCGCCTGGTTCCGCCACCGCTTCTACCGCTTCCAGCCGGACCTGAACACCGACCACCCCGCGGTGCGGCGGGAGATCGAGAAGGCGATGGGATACTGGCTGCGGCTCGGAGTCAGCGGCTTCCGGGTCGACGCGGTGCCGTTCCTGATCGAGTCGCGGCAGCCCGATGAGGCCGAGACGCACTTCGACTTCGACCTGCTGCGCCGGATGCGGGAGACCCTGGCGTGGCGGCAC
>DASSUA010000409.1:0-2243 GCA_035707525.1 Pseudonocardiaceae bacterium | reverse complement strand
CGTCCCAGTCGCCGACCTCCATCCCGCGGTGTATCGCCGGGGCGGCGTCGTCGGCCGGGTTCATCGGGATCGACTGCTCGACGGCGTCCGCCTCGGGTGCCTCGATGTCGCGCTCCTCCGGCGCGAGGTGGTCGCTGGGGGCCAGGTCCTCGTTGGGCTCGGTCATGATCGCCTCCGCATCGGTCCAGGAGTGGCGTACCCCGGCTCCGTCAGGCCCAACCGTACGACCGGTCGCCGGCCGGGATCGCACCGGGCGCGGCCGTTTGACCGGGGTGAGCTGGCGGCCCCGACCCGGGCTGCGGGATACTTTGCGCGGGAGCCGCCACGGTCCGCGGGCGGACCCGGACGAACGAGGAGCGCCACGATGCCGATCGCATCCCCTGAGGTCTACGCCGAGATGCTCGACCGCGCCAAGGCCGGCGCCTTCGCCTATCCGGCCATCAACGTGACCTCCTCGCAGACCCTGAACGCGGCGCTGCGCGGCTTCGCCGACGCCGGCAGTGACGGGATCGTGCAGGTCTCCACCGGCGGCGCGGAGTATCTGTCCGGCCCGACCGTCAAGGACATGGTCGCCGGCTCGGTCGCCCTGGCCGCGTTCGCCTACGAGGTGGCCAAGAAGTATCCGGTGAACATCGCGCTGCACACCGACCACTGCCCCAAGGACAAGCTGGACGGGTTCGTCCGTCCGCTGCTGGCCATCTCCAAGGAGCGGGTGGGCCGCGGCGAGCCGCCGCTGTTCCAGTCGCACATGTGGGACGGCTCGGCGGTGCCGCTGGAGGAGAACCTCGAGATCGCCCAGCAGTTGCTGGCCGAAGCGGCGGCCGCGAAGATCATCTTGGAGATCGAGGTCGGGGTGGTCGGCGGCGAGGAGGACGGCATCGTCGGCGCGATCGACGAGAAGCTCTACACCACCGCCGGTGACGGTCTGGCCACGGTGGCGGCGCTCGGCCTGGGCGAGAAGGGCCGCTACATGGCCGCCCTCACCTTCGGCAACGTGCACGGGGTCTACAAGCCGGGCAACGTCAAGCTGCGGCCCGAGATCCTGAAGGAGATCCAGGACGCGGTCGGCGCCCAGTACGGCAAGGACAAGCCGATGGACCTGGTGTTCCACGGCGGCTCCGGCTCGCTGCTCTCGGAGATCCGGTCCGCCCTCGACTACGGCGTGGTGAAGATGAACGTGGACACCGACACCCAGTACGCGTTCACCCGCCCGGTCGCCGCACACATGTTCGCCAACTACGACGGCGTGCTCAAGGTGGACGGTGAGGTCGGCCGGAAGAAGGCGTACGACCCGCGCACCTGGGGCAAGAGCGCCGAGGAGAGCATGGCCAAGCGGGTGGTCCAGGCGTGCGAGGATCTGCGCTCGACCGGCACCTCGCTGGCCGGCTGACCGTCGCGGCCGGCTGACCGTCGCGGCCGGCTAACCGGTCGCCGGCGGACCGGCCGGCGCCGCCGCGTCCGCGGTCAGCAGCGTTACCGCCTCGCGGACGTCGTCGGTGAGGTGCAGCAGGGCCGACTGGTCGCCGTGCGGCGACAGGGCCAGCAGCGGCCGCAGCAGCGCCTCGACCGGGATCGTCTGGCTCCAGTAGGTGCGGTCCAGGAACACGTACGGTCCGCTGACGCCGTCGGTGGCGTAGAACGTCTTGGTCGCCGCCTGGAACACCTCCTGCACCGTGCCGGCCCGGCCGGCGGCGAAGACGATGCCGCCCCGGGCCAGCCGCAGGATGGTGTCCTCGCGGATCGCGTTGGAGAAGTACTTGGCGACCAGTCCGGCGAACAGGTTCGCCGGCTCGTGGCCGTACAGCCAGGTCGGGATGGCCAGCCCGCCCCGCCGGGCCCAGCCCAGCAGGTCGTCGGTGGCGGCGGCGGCCGGGGCGTGGCGGTCGCGGACCTCCAGCGCGATCCGGGTGTACGGGTCGTGGTCGCGGAAGTCGGGCGCGGCGGCGAGGGCGTCGATGGCGGCGGTCAGCTCAGGGGTGCCGCGGGTGGACAGGTAGGCGCCGAGATTGGCGGCCTCCATGACGCCGGGTCCCCCGCCGGTGACCACCAGCCGCCCGGCCCGGGCCAGCTCCCAGCCCATCGTGGCGGCGAGCCGGTAGGCGGCGCTGCCGCGAGGAACGGCGTGGCCGCCCATCACCCCCACCACCGAGCCGGGGCCACAGGCCGCCAGCCAGCCACCGGTCACCTCGGCCAGGGCGTTGTCAATGCCGTGGTCGTGCAGCCGCTGGGCGAGCGCCTCGCGC
>DASSUA010000408.1:0-7351 GCA_035707525.1 Pseudonocardiaceae bacterium | reverse complement strand
CCTTGTCGGGTAACCGGCGCCGCTCGACGGCCCATGATCGCCGTTTCGGTGCCGGCAACCGCGCTGAGCGCGGCTCACCGCACCGAAACAGCGATCAACGGCTCCAACCGAACCCCAACGCCGACCATGGACACCTTCACCTCAAGATTCACGCACCTACCACCACACGTGTCGCCACCTGCACCGAAATACCGGTCAACGATCTAGAACGGATCGGGCCGGGGTGGGCCGGCGGCTAGGCGTTGATCAGCACGATGCCGGCCGCGACGAGCACCGTCGCCAGGATGCGCCGCCGCCCGAAGCGCTCGCCGAACGCCACGGTGCCGATGACCGCCGCGACCACCACGCTGGTCTCCCGCAGCGCCGCCACCGGGCCGAGCGCCCCGCGCGCCTGAGCCCACAGCACCAGCGCATAGGACGACCAGCACAGCACGCCACCGACCGGGGCCAGCCACCAGCGGCCGGCCAGCAGCGCCCCGAGCCCGCGCCGCGTCACCGGCCACGCCGTCAAAGCCATGCCGAGCCCGACCCCGGCCAGCAACCACACGGCGTAGCCGAGCTCGCCGCCGGCCGCCCGCACGCCGGCCCCGTCGACGACCGTATAGGCGGAGATCGACAGCCCGGTCGCGCCCGCCGCGACCACGGCCCGCGTGTCCCGCGAGCGGTCGAACGCGCCCCGACCGACCAGCACCGCCAGCCCGGCGCACACCACGAGCACCCCGGCAAGCGTGGCCGGCGACAGCCTCTCACCCAGGAACGCCGCCGCTATCAGCGTCACCACCAGCGGCGAGATCCCTCGCGCGATGGGATACACCTGCCCGAAGTCACCAAGCCGGTAACTGCGCGCGAGCAGGACGACGTAGGCGACGTGCAGCGTGAGCGACGTGCCGAGGTAGGGCCAGCTCGACGGCGCGGGCGCCGGCACCGTCAGCAGCAGCGGCACCGACAGCGCCGAGATCCCGATACCGATCAGGCTCATCGCCGCCAGCGGCTCCGGCACCCGGTGGGCCAGCGCGTTCCAACTCGCGTGTAACACCGCCGATGCGAGCACGGCGCCCGTCACCACCGCGCCGGCTGCCATGTGCGGTGTTGTACCCCGCCGCACGCGGCGTCGGGCGAGCGGGGCGTTGACTACGCTGGACGGCAACGACAAACGAACGTCAGGAGCGCGAGCGGCGTGTTCGACACCCTGTCCGACCGGCTCACCACGGTCCTTTCCAACCTCCGCGGCAAGGGCAAGCTCACCGACGCCGATATCGACGCCACCTGCCGCGAGATCAGGATCGCGCTGCTGGAGGCGGACGTCGCGCTGCCGGTCGTCCGGCAGTTCATCGGGCAGATCAAGGAGCGCGCCAAGGGCGTCGAGGTCTCTCAGGCGCTGAACCCCGCGCAGCAGGTCGTCAAGATCGTCAACGAGGAGCTCATCGGCATCCTCGGCGGCGAGACCAGGCGCCTCATCCTGGCCAAGACCCCGCCGACGGTGATCCTGCTCGCCGGCTTGCAGGGCTCCGGCAAGACGACGCTGGCCGCGAAGCTGGCCCGGCACCTGAGGGCGGCCGGCCACACCCCGCTGCTGGTCGCGGCCGACCTGCAGCGCCCCAACGCCGTCACGCAGCTGCAGGTCGTCGGCGAGCGGGCCGGCGTCCCGGTGTTCGCGCCGCACCCCGGAGCCTCGGCGGAGGGGGCCACCGGCCGACCCGGCGACCCGGTCGACGTGGCCAGGCGGGGCGTGCGGGAGGCCAGGGACCGCCAGCACGACGTCGTCATCGTCGATACCGCCGGCCGGCTCGGCGTCGACGAGGAGATGATGCGGCAGGCCGCCGACATCCGGGACGCAACGCGGCCCGACGAGATCCTGTTCGTGGTCGACGCGATGATCGGCCAGGACGCCGTGGCCACGGCCGAGGCGTTTCGCGACGGCGTCGGGTTCACCGGCGTCGTGCTCACCAAGCTCGACGGCGACGCCCGTGGTGGCGCCGCGCTGTCGGTGCGGCAGGTCACCGGCATGCCGATCCTGTTCGCCTCCAACGGCGAGAAGCTCGAGGACTTCGACGTCTTCCACCCGGACCGGATGGCCAGCCGGATCCTCGGCATGGGCGACCTGCTCACCCTCATCGAGCAGGCCGAGCAGGCGTTCGACGCCAGGCAGGCCGAGCAGGCCGCCGCCAAGATCAGCACGGGCGAGCTGACGCTGGAGGACTTCCTGGACCAGATGCTCGCCGTTCGCAAGATGGGCCCGCTGGCCAACCTGCTCGGCATGCTGCCGGGCGCTGGCCAGATGAAGGACGCGCTCGCCCAGCTCGACGAGCGCCACCTGGACCGGCTGCAGGCGATCATCCGCGGCATGACGCCGGCCGAGCGGGCCGACCCGAAGATCATCAACGCCTCCCGGCGCCAGCGCATCGCGCGCGGGTCCGGTGTCGCGGTGAGCGACGTCAACGACCTGGTCAACCGGTTCTTCGAGGCCCGCAAGATGATGCAGCAGATGGCCGGCCGGTTCGGCTTCCCGGGTGCCGGTGGCGGTGCGCGGCGCGGCAAGAAGGGGAAGAAGGGCAAGAAGGGTCGCGGCCCGACCCAGCCCAAGGTGCGAGGTGCGCTGCCGGCCGGCATGCCGGACCTGTCGATGCTGCCGCCCGGCCTCAACGAGCTTCCTCCTGGCCTGAGCGACCTGCCGCCGGGCTTCGACCTGAGCAAGCTCAAGCTCCCCAAGAGTAAGTGACCTCGGTCGAGGTCCGCGGGACCCTGCTGCCGTCGGGGGAGCACATCAGGCTGTGGATCACCGACGGCGCCGTCTCGACCGAGCCCGTCGGTTCCGTCGAGTCCACGGTGGAGGGCGTGTTCCTGGTTCCGGGCCTGGTGGATGCGCACTGTCACCTTGGCCTCGGGCCCGAAGGCATGGTGACCATCGAGGAGGCGGCCGAGCAGGCCAGGGCCGACCGGGACGGCGGCACGCTACTCATCCGCGACTGTGGCTCGCCCCTGGACACCAGGCCGCTGCAGGCGACGGACGACCTGCCTCGGCTCATCCGCGCCGGTCGGCACATCACGCTGGCCAAGCGTTACCTGCCGGCCGTCGGCGTCGAGCTCGAGTCGGAGGACCAGCTGCCGGCGGCGGTGGCCGAGCAGGCCAGGCTCGGCGACGGCTGGGTGAAGCTCGTCGGCGACTGGATCGATCGCAACGCGGGCGACCTGCGTCCGGTATGGAGCGACCGGGCGCTGGTCAGAGCCGTCGAGGTGGCCCACGAGCACGGCGCGAGGGTGACCGCCCACGTGTTCGGTGAGGACGCCATCCCCGGCCTGGTCGCCGCCGGCATCGACTGCCTGGAACACGCGACCGGGATGACCGACGATGCCATCGCCGAGATGGCCGCGCGCGGCATCGCCCTGGTGCCGACCCTGATCAACATCGAGAACTTCCCCGGCATCGCCGACCGGGCGAGGAAATATCCCGCGTACGCCAAGCACATGCGCGCCCTGCACGCCGGTGTCCGGGAGCGGGTCGGGGCCGCGATCGAGGCCGGGGTGCCGGTGTACGCCGGCAGTGACGCCGGTGGCGGCATCACTCACGGCCGAATCGTCGACGAGATCATCGCGCTGCACCGGGTGGGGCTGAGCGCGACCGACGCGATCGGCGCGGCGAGCTGGCGGGCCAGGAGCTGGCTGGGCCAGGCTCCCGACTCAGATCTGCTCGTCTACGACGAGGACCCCCGGACGGACCTGTCCGTGTTACGGCATCCGAGGTACACCCTGCTTCGTGCGCGGCTCGTCGCGCGAGGCCGACACCGTAACGGGTAGCGTCGAAATCCCAGAAGGACGAGGGGAGCCAGCGGCGTGACCAGCCCGCAGCGGCCGACCCACGGGATGCGGGACAACCCCCCGAGCGACCCGTCGGAGCGGCCGGCCGGAGAAAGACTGGCCACCGGCGGCCACGTCGAGGACTCGGCGGCCGATCCGGTTGCAGAGCCAGCCGAGGATCGGCCATCGGCCGTTCTGGACGAACCAGCCGAGGACCTGCCGACGGATCCACACGGCTTTCGGGCCCAGCCCTGGCCACCGGGCTCGCAGCCGGTCTGGATTCCCGGGCAGCCGGGTTGGACCGCCGGACAGCCGGGCTGGAGCGGCCCACCGCCGCCTTCGTGGCCGCCCCCGGCCGGCTGGATGCCCGCGCCCCCCGTCCAGGCGCCGCCGCCGCACCGGTGGGGGTTCGGCGCCTTCCTGCTCGCCGAGGGCGTGTTCCTGCTCGCGTCGTTCCTGATCGTGGTGCCGTTCATGGTGGCCGACCCGACCCTAGGTGCGTCGGGCGCCGAACTGCGGGGCGCCGCCCTGCTGGTCAGCCTCGCCGTGCCGACCGTGCTCGCCGCCCTGGTGGCGATTCTGATCACAAAGGTGCGTGGCAACGGGCCGGTCATCGATCTGCGGCTGAGGTTCGGCTGGCGCGACGTCGGCATCGGCGTGACCTGCGGGGTCATCGGGGTGATCCTGACGATCCCGCTCGGGATGCTGTGGGCGCACTGGGTCGGCGAGGAGGACGCGAACTCGGCGGTGGGCGAGATCTTCGACGGCGTGCGGATGAGCCCGCTGCCCGCGTTGCTGGTGTTCGTCAACATCTGGCTGCTGGCGCCGCTGTGCGAGGAGATCCTGTACCGGGGCCTGCTGTGGGGCGCGATGGAGCGCCGCCGATGGAACCAGTGGATCATCCTGGCGATCACCACGGTGGTGTTCGCCGCCGCGCACGGCGAGCTGAAGCGCGCCCCGCTGCTGCTGGCGATCGGCCTGCCCATGGGGGTGGCCAGGATGCTGTCCGGCCGGCTGCCGGCGGCGATCATCGCCCACCAGATCAACAACTTCCTGCCGGCCCTGGGCCTGACGTTGATCCTGCTCGGCGTGCCGCTGGCCGATGCGTGAGCCAACCCCGTGAGCCAACCCGCCTAGTTCTGGCGCAGTGCCCGACTCTGGCACAATAGCGAGTTGAGCGCCGCGGCGGGCCCTCTCACCATGCCGCGGCACGCGGCACCGCACCACTGAGCGCCGGCGACCGTAACCCCACGCGGATGGCGGGTGCTCGTCCATGAGCATCGAAATCGACAGGAGCAGCAGCGAACTCGTGGCCGTCAAGATCAAGCTGATGCGGCTCGGCAAGATCCGCCAGCCGTACTACCGCATCGTCGTCGCCGACTCCCGCACCCGCCGCAACGGCCGGGCGATCGAGACCATCGGCAAGTACCACCCCAAGGAGGAGCCGAGCCACATCGAGGTCGACTCCGAGCGCGCCCAGTACTGGCTCGGTGTCGGGGCCCAGCCGACCGACCCGGTGCAGCGCATCCTCGAGGTCACCGGCGACTGGCAGAAGTTCAAGGGCCTGCCGGGCGCGGAGGGCACCCTCAAGGTCGCCGAGCGGAAGCCGGACAAGCTCACCCTGTTCAACGCCGCGCTCGCCGAGGCCGGCGAGGAGCCGACCACCGAGGCGACCACGCCCAGGAAGCGGTCGGGTCGCAAGCCGAAGGACGCCGAGGGCGGCGCCGAGGCCAAGAGCGAGGCGGGCGGGTCCGAGAGCGAGAAGGCGTGAGCGTCCTCGCGGACGCCCTCGAACACCTCGTACGCGGCATCGTCGACCATCCGGACGAGGTGCAGGTGAACCTGCTCACAACGAGGCGGGGCCGCATCCTCGAGGTCCACGTGCACCCGGACGACCTCGGCAAGGTCATCGGCCGTGGCGGCCGCACCGCGACCGCGCTGCGGACCGTGATGAGCGGGATCGGTGGCCGCGGCGTCCGGGTCGACGTCGTGGACACCGACCGCTGAGCCGCCTGAAGGCACTATGAAGGTGGCCGTCATGAAGGTGGCCGTCGGCCGGGTGGTCAAGCCGCACGGCGTCAGGGGCGAGCTGGTGGTCGAGGTGCGCACCGACGAGCCGGGACAGCGGTTCGCGGTGGGGGCGACGCTGCACATCGACCCGGCCACCGGCCAGCGCGGTGCCGCCGGTGAGCACGGTGCCGCCGGTGAGCGCGGTTCTGCCGGCGAGCACGGTGCCGCCTGCCGGCTCGGCACGGTCACGGTCAGCTCCGCGCACCAGCACGGCGAGCGGCTCCTCGTGCGCTTCGCCGGCATAGCCGACCGGGACGCGGCCGAGGAACTGCGCGGGGCGCTGCTGACCGTCGACCAGGAACAGCTGCCGCCGACGGTCGACCCCGAGGAGTTCTACGACCACCAGCTCGTCGGGCTCGCCGTCGAGCTGGCCGGTGGCGGCGTGGTCGGCACCGTCGCCGACGTGCTGCACGGCCCGGGCGCCGACCTGCTCGTGGTGGCCCGCGACGGTGCCGCCGACGCGCTCGTGCCGTTCGTCCACCAGATGGTTCCCACCGTGGACGTGGCCGGCGGCCGAATCGTGATCGACCCACCGGAAGGCCTGCTCGACTAGGTGCGCATCGACGTCGTAACGATCTTCCCCGGCTACCTCGCCCCGCTGCGGGAGGCGCTGCTCGGCAAGGCGATCGACCGCGGGCTGATCGAGCTCGCGGTGCACGACCTGCGCGATTACACGCACGACGTGCACCGCGCGGTCGACGATGCGCCCTACGGCGGCGGGCCCGGCATGGTCATGAAGCCCCAGGTGTGGGGCGAGGCGCTCGACTCCGTGTGCGCGCCGCGCGCGGGGCTGACGCCGAGGCTGGTGGTGCCGACCCCGGCCGGCCGCCCGTTCACCCAGGCCCTGGCGACCCGGTACGCCGCCGAGCCCTGGCTGGTGTTCGCGTGCGGCCGGTACGAGGGCATCGACCAGCGGGTGATCGAGGACGCGGCCCGACGGATGCCGGTCGACGAGGTCTCGATCGGCGACTACGTGCTGGTCGGCGGCGAGGTAGTCGTGCTGGTGATCGTCGAGGCGATCGCCAGGCTGCTCCCCGGCGTGCTCGGCAACCCGGCGTCCGCCCTGGAGGACTCGCACGTCGACGGGCTGCTGGAGGGTCCGTCATACACCCGGCCGCAGGTGTGGCGTGAGCTCGAGGTGCCGCCCGTCCTGCGTTCCGGTGACCACGCCGCGGTCGCCCGCTGGCGGCGGGACCGGGCGATCGAACGGACGCTGCGCAACCGGCCGGACCTGATCACGGCGCTGCCACCGGAGCGGCTCGACAGGCACGACCGCGAGCTGCTCGATCGCCTGCGCGCGGCGCCCCCGGGATAGGCGCCCGGTTTCACGATCGGCGATCGCGTCTGGCACACTGAAGGCCAACTGCCGGCCTGAGTCAAGGGCGAGTCCCGCCCGACACCCGGATCATCAAGCACGCCGGCAAGCGCGCGCCGTGGCGCCGTACACACCGATGAGTACCGACGAGGACGGACCACACCGATGAAC
>DASSUA010000407.1:0-2604 GCA_035707525.1 Pseudonocardiaceae bacterium | reverse complement strand
AGCCCCGGATCGCCGGGGCCGGCCCCGACGAAGGCGATGTGGCCACCGTGCTTACGGATGCGGGTCATGGTGCAACTCCCAGTACGGTCAAACGATCGGCGCCGGCGGCGAGCAGATCGGCGGCGAGTGCCTGCCCGACGGCGGCCGCGCCGGCGAGCGTCCCGGTGCCCGACAGCCGGACGACCTGGGTGCCGTCCGGGCTGAACACGGCACCGCGCAGGTATATCTCCGCGCCCTCATCTCCCTCGCAGACCTCGGCGAGCGCCGCGACCGGCGCGCTGCAACCGGCCTCGAGAGCGGCGAGCAGGGCGCGCTCCGCGGTGACCGCGGCCCGGCTGTCCGGGTCGTCGAGCAGGGTGAGCGCCTCGGTCAGGTCGGTGTCGTCCAGGCGGCACTCCACCGCCAGCGCTCCCTGCGCCGGCGCGGGCAGCATCAGCATCGGGTCGAGGGTTTCGGTGATCTCCGCGGTCCGGCCCAGCCGGGCGAGCCCGGCCCGGGCGAGCACCACCGCGTCCACGGTGCCGTCGGCGACCCGGCGCAGGCGGGTGTCGACGTTGCCCCGGATCGGCACCGGCGCCAGTGCCCGGCCCAGGCCGTGCAGCTGCGCGATGCGCCGGGGGGCCCCGGTGCCGATGCGGGCCCCGTCCGGCAGCTCGGCCAGGGTCAGGCCGTCGCGCGCGACGAGCGCGTCGCGCGGGTCCTGGCGGGGCGGCACCGCGGCGATATGCAGCCCCTCGGCGGATGCGGTGGGCAGGTCCTTGTACGAGTGCACCGCCAGGTCGATCTCCTTGGCGAGCAGGGCGTCGCGCAGCGCGGAGACGAAGACGCCGACGCCGAGCCGCTGCACCGGAGCGGTGGAGCGGTCCCCGTCCGTGGCGATCTCTACCAGCTCTATCTCGCGCCCAGCCCGCTGGCGCAGCGCGTCGGCGACGGTGCGGGCCTGGGCGAGTGCCAGGGCACTGCCTCCGGTCCCCAGTCGAAGAGAGGTCACAGCCGCGCCTCCCCCAGATCCGGCACGTCCTCGATGCGCACCTCGCGGGGCAGCTCGAGGTCGAACAGCTCACTCAGCAGGGCGGCGTAGCGATCCCCGTCCGGCCCGGCGGCGAGCTCGCGCACCCGTACCGTCGGCGAGTGCAGCAGGCGCTGCACCACCCGGCGTACCGTGTTGGCGATCTCCCTGCGCTGCTCCTCGGTCAGGTCTGGGCGCCGCTGGGCCAGCCGGCGCAGCTCCACCGTCACCACCTCGTCGGCGCGGGCGCGCAGCGCGGCCACCGCCGGTGCCACGTCGGTCCCGCGCAGCCAGGTGAGGAAGACCTCCACCTCGACGGCGACGATGTGGTCCGCGGCGGCCAGGTCCCCGGCCGCCGGCCGCTCGCTCAGCCGCGCGCCGAGCTGCTCGATGTCGATGAGGACCACACCGGGCAGGTCGGCGGCCTCGGGGTCCACGTTACGCGGGATGGCGAGATCGAGGATGACCAGCGGACCCGCCCGGTCGGACCGCAGGGCCAGCGCCGCGGCGGCCGAGTCCCGGCTGAGCACCCCGTCCCCGGTCGCCGCCGCGAACACCGCAACGTCCACCCTGGACAGCCGGGCGCCGAGGTCGGCGAGCGGGGTCACGGTCGCGCCGTACGCGCCCGCTAGCCGGGCCGCCCGCTGCGGGCTGCGGTTGGCGATGGTGAGCGGCCCGGCGCCCCGGCGCTGCAGCGCGGAAAGGGCGAGGGCGCCCATCGCGCCCGCGCCCACGACCATCGCGGGGCGGCCGATGAGTAGGGCGCTGGCCCGGTGTTCGCTGCGCGAAGCGCTGGCCCGGTGTTCGCTGCGCGAAGCGCTGGCCCGGTGTTCGCTGCGCGAAGCGCTGGCCAGGTGTGTGGCGGCCACGTCCAGCGCGGCGGTCACCACGCTCTGCCCGGCGCGGTCGATGCCGGTCTCGGCGTGGGCACGCTTGCCGACCCGCAGCGCCTGCTGCATCAGCTCGTGCAGCAGCCGCCCGACCGCCTCCCGTTCGATGGCCAGCTGGTACGCCTCGCGCAGCTGCCCCAGCACCTGCGACTCCCCGACCACCATCGAGTCCAGCCCGGCCGCCACCCGGTACGCGTGCCGCACCGCGTCGGCCTCGTAGTGCACGTACGCGTGCGCGGCGAGCTCGGCCGGCACCAGGCCGGAGTGCGCCCCGAGCACCGCCACGACGTCGTTCAGCCCGCCGTGGAAGCCGGCCACGACGGCGTACACCTCGACCCGGTTGCAGGTGGACAGCAGCACCGCCTCGCGCACGTACTCCTGCGCCAGCAGCCGGGTGAGCACCTCGGGCAGCGCCGGCCCGGAGACGGCCACCCGCTCCAGTACGCCGACCGGCGCGGTGCGGTGCGACACCCCGACAACAAGGAGGTTCATGGGCCCACCGCCTCCCGCCTGCTCGAGGGCGCCTCCGGGTGACCCATCCGGTCCAGCCGGGTCGGCAACGCGGTGAGCGCGCTCTTGCGGTGCTCGTGGAAGGAGAGGATCTGCAGCTCGATGGCGAGGTCGACCTTGCGCACGTCGACACCGTCCGGGACGGTGAGCACGCAGGGCGCGAAGTTGAGGATGCTGGTAACTCCGGCCGCGACG
>DASSUA010000406.1:0-8062 GCA_035707525.1 Pseudonocardiaceae bacterium | reverse complement strand
GCAGGCCGGTCAGCATCACCGCCAGCTCCGTCAGCGACAGCACGCTGGCCCTGGCCGCCGCCAGCTCGAGCGCCAGCGGCAGCCCGTCGACCCGCGCGCACACGGTGGCCAGCGCGCGGGCCTCGGCCGGCGACAGCGCGGTCACGTCGCCGATCCCGGCCCGCCGGGCGAACAGGTCGACGCCCTCGTAGCCGGCCAGGTCCGCACCGGATCGCACGGTCGTCGGGTCCGGCACCGGCAGCGCCGGCAGCCGGTAGACCGCCTCGCCGGGGATCCGCAGCACCTGGCGGCTGGTCGTCAGCACGTGCAGCTGGCCACACCCGGCCAGCAGTTCGCCGACCAGCCGCGCGCACTCGTCGACCAGGTGCTCGCAGTTGTCGAGCACGAGCAGCGGCCGGCGGCCGGCGTAGTGCTCGGCGATGCTCTCGGCCAGCGGCAGCAGGGCATGGTCCGGCACGCCGATCGCGCCGGCCACCGTGGGCGCCACGAGGGCGGGGTCGGCGATCGCGGCCAGATCGACGAACACCACCGGGTCGCGCTCGGGCACCTGCTGGCACACGGCGATCGCAACCCTCGTCTTGCCGGCACCACCGAAGCCGGACAGCGTCACGAGCCGGTTCTCGACGACGAGCTTGGCCGCGGCGGCGGTCTCGGATAATCGGCCGACCAGCGGGGTCACCGGCGACGGCACCCGCCCGCTGGGCGGCGGCGGCTTCGCCTGCACGCCTGTGGCCTGTGCCGTCGCGCCGTGCGCCGTCAGGGCCTGCGCTGTCAGGGCCTGCTCCGTCATGGCCTGCGTCGTCAGGGCCTGCGCCGTCGTGGCGTGCCCGGCTGCCGGCGGTGCGGCTCCAGGGGAGGAGAGGTCACCGCGCAGGACCGTCGCCTCCAGCTCGCGCAGCCGCCGTCCAGGGTCGACGCCCAGCTCGTCGCGCAGCAGCCGTCTCGCCCGCTGATAGGTGGCGAGGGCGTCGGCCTGGCGGCCGTCGGTGAACAGCGCCCGCATCAGCAGCTCCCACAGCCGCTCGCGGAACGGGTGCACGCCGACCAGGTACTCCAGCTCGCCGATCGCCACCCGATGGTCACCCGCCGCCAGGTCCTCCGCGGCGCGATCCTCGATCGTCGCCAGCCGAGCCTCCTGCAACCTGGTCACCTCGGCCGCGGCCCACGAGTGCAGCGTGCAACCGGCCAGCGGATCACCGCGCCACAGCGCCAGCGCCGCCGCGAACTCCGCCGCGGCGGCGGCGTGCTCGCCCCGGTCGCGGTACGCCCGGCCGGCCCTGATCGCCTCCTCGAAGCGCCCGCTGTCGACCGCGGTCACCGGCACCTCGAGCCGGTATCCCGGTGGGCTCGGGCGAAGCGCCTCCTCGCAGCCGTGCCGGCGCAGCGTCTGGCGAAGGTGCGCCACATGGCTGCGCACCGTCTTGATCGCGGTCGCCGGAGCGTTGTCCTGCGCCCAGCCCGCGTCGATCAGCTGCTGCACGCTCACCGTCTGGCCGGCGCGCAGCGCGAGCACCCCGAGCAGTGCCTGCAGCCGGGGACCCGCGATCGCGACCGGCACCTCGTCGGCGGTGACCAGGAGCGGCCCGAGTACGCCGACCCGGAGCGCTGGCACTCCTGTCACGGCCATCCACCCCATGTCGTCCAACGACTCACCCGTCATCGACACGCCGCCCCGCGCTTGTCGAAGGTAGACCTTGATCCGGCCGGGGTGCGCCGAACACTGGCACACTGCGCGATGTGCGCGTCTACCTGGGTTGCGACCATGCCGGTTTCGAGCTTAAGAACTTTCTGGTACGCCGGCTTGCCGAACAGGGTCACGATGTGATCGACGTGGGACCGGCCGAATATGACGCCGACGACGACTACCCGCCGTTCTGCATCGAGACCGCCCGCCGGGTGGTCGCCGACCCCGGCAGCCTCGGCGTCGTGCTCGGCGGCTCCGGCAACGGGGAGCAGATCTCGGCCAACAAGGTTCCCGGCTGCCGCGCCGCCCTCGCCTGGAACCCCCAGACCGCCGCGCTCGCCCGCGAGCACAACGACGCCCAGGTCATCGGCATCGGCGCTCGAATGCACTCGGAGGCGGAGGCGTCACGCATAGTGGAGGCGTTCCTGGAGACCCCGTTCTCCGGCGACGACCGCCACGCGCGGCGAATCGCGCAGCTCGCCGAGTTCGAACGCACCGGCCAACCGCTACCGCCTTTCGGCACCCCGGCCACCGTCGGCTAACAAGCGCGCCAAAGGGTGGGGCCAGGCGCCTGTGGGGGCGGAGGCTGGCGGCTTGGCCGGTTGCTGGCGGCTCATGATCGCCATTGGGTGCGGCTCCTCTGGGAAGGACCTTTGTCGGGTTGCCGGGGCCCACGATCGTCGTTGGGTGTGGCTCCCCCCCGGCCTCTGTCGCCTCGCCCCCTGCCTGCAGCCCACCCGCAGCGGCTTGATCAACACCAGGGGTACCCGCTCGGCGGATCGGGATCATCGTCTTGGTGCCATTTACCGCGCTTGGCGCGGTTCGGGCACGGGGTGCTTTCTCAAGATCGCTGAAGAGTGCGGCTCTTGTGGAGGGACCGGATGCCTGATTGCCGGTCGCCTGGGTTCATGATCGTCGCCGCCCCTCTTTTCACGAACACCGTGATGTGCCGGCGTGGCAACCGGTAGTCACCAACATGACCCTTGGGTGAAGACGGGCACGACCCGCCACGTAGTCCCGCCGCCCAGCAGGGGCATGATCACCGAAGGGTGCGGCTCTTCTGGCGGGCCTGGTCCCGTTGGCTGGCTGTCACCGGTCCGCTCTGGGGGCACAACCCGTTCATGATCACCGAAAGTAGTCACGTATCGCTACGTTGTGCGCGGCACAAAGGTGATCAGCACCGACGGCGGTCCCAGCGGCGATCCTGGCGGGGTGCGTGGGTGTCATTGGCCCATTCCAGGGTGCGTGGGCGTCCTTCGATCCTTGTAGCGGAGCGGATGACGCCCACGCACGCCCCGCTGGGTGCCGCTGGGCCTCGCTGGCGAGCCGGCGATGCCGCCAGCGTTCATGATCACCGAAAGTGTGAGCCCACCATGCACCTTCGGGCCCAGACTGCATGGTCAGCTCACACTTTCAGCGATCTTGAACCGGGTGCCGGCCGACCCCGTGACCGGCCGCGCCCGCCAGATCCAACCGCCCCCACCCTGGTGGCCATCGGTAACCACACCGACACCCCACGGTGATCACCGGAGCCCGAGGCGCTCATGATCACCGTTTCGGCGCGGTCCGCCGAAACGGAACGCCGTCGACGGCACCCAAAAGACGATCACCACCCGGCGAACCGACCACGACCACGACAAGCGACAAGCGACAAGCGACAAGCGACAACTCCATGATCATCACCGCCAAGCGGCGCCGGTGACCCGATGAAGCCGCCGACAGTGACACACCAGAGGCAAGGATTGAGGTGACGAAGAACGGCCACCTCTACTGGAGGCCGTGGCGCCCGTTGGCTGGCTGCCGCTGGTCCACGCACGGGACCTAACCATTCATGATCACCGAAAGTGTGAAGCCACCCTGCACCCCCCGCGCCCGAACTGCATGGTGAGCCCACACTTTCAGCGATCTTGACCGCCGCCCCGTGCCCGAACCGCGCCAAGCGCGGTGAGTGGCACCAAACGACGATCCCGATCCGCCGAGCGGTTACCCCTGGTGTCGATCAAGCCGCTGCGGGCGAGGGTTGCAGGCAAGGGTTGAGATGACAGAGGACGGTCCATGCCAGGGAGCCACACCCAACGACGATGCTGGACCCCAGCAATCCGACAAAGGCACCCGTCCGTCCAGAAGAGCCGCACCCAACAGCGATCATGAGCCCCGCGTACCTCCGGGATCACCGCGGTGTGTCGGTGTGGCTACCGATGGCCAGCAAAATGCCATGGCGGTCGGGTCGGACGGGCGCAGCCGGTCCCACGATCGGCCAGCTCCCGGTCAAGATCGCTGGGAAGGTGAGATCACCATGCGGTTCGGGCTCGAAGGTGCACGGAGACTTCACAATTTTGGTGATCTTCGACGGAGTTGGGCCGGTAACGGCCGCCGGCCGGCGGGGCACCGCCGATCAGCATCGCCGAGAGGTCCACCTCGCGAACCGGGCAGTTCGGTCAGGCGTCAGAAGTCCCCGAAGCCGCCGAAGTCGCCACCCCCGAAGTCGCCACCGCCGAAGTCACCGCCGGTGTCGCCACCGAAGTCGCCGCCCTCACCCGCGTCGCCGGCATCTCCGCCGTCACCGCCGTCACCGGCGTCTGCGCCGTCGCCCTCGCCACCGGTGTCGCCGGACTCCCAGCTCTCCACGGCCGGCACCCCGGCCATGCCGGCGAACATGGCGCTGAACAGCAGGAACGAACCGACGCCCCAGGCCCCGGCGATCAGGGCCGGCTTCCACCACGGCGTGCTGTACCAGCCCTGCGGCACGGGCCGACCGGCGACCATGCCGCCCGGGTAGTAGTGCGGCGTGCGGTTCGACGGGCGAGGTGAGGCCGCGTAGTGCTGGCCCTCGACGTCGACCTCGCGGTCCTCGGAGACGGCGCCGGCCCGCGCCTGGCCGCTGGCCGCGGGCAGCTCCGGTCCCGGGTCGATGCCCATCGCGGTGCGGGCCGCCCGCACGTAGTAGAGCCCTTCGAGCGCGGTCTGGGTGACCAGCCGGGTCTGGCCGACCGTCCTGGCCTGCTCGAGCTGCGAGCCGGCGGCGTTGTAGCGCTCGGCCGCGTCGGCGAGGGCCTGCTTGGAGGCCTCGTCGGTGCCGATCAGGTTCAGCACCTGGCCGCCGAGCCGCTCGGTCCACCGCCGTGCCTCGGCCTTGGCGTCTTCCAGCTCGGCCCGCTGGCGGCTCACGCCCCGTGACCGCAACCACATCATGCCGCCGACGAAGACGACCACCAGCACGAGCAAGACCAGCAAGGCGTCCATGCGATCGAAGGTACCGGGTCAGAACACCTCCAGGCAGTGCGGCTCGCTCTCGCCGGTGAACGCCCTCGACGCCGGCTCCAGCGCCCCCGGGCGCAGCTCGCGCACCCGGTCGGCGGCCGCCAGCAGGCGCAGGCTGGTGCTGCCCAGGTAGGCGGCGCCCAGATCGGTGACGTCGCAGGCAAGGTCGGCGGCGGCACTGGTGCGCTCGACGTGCCCCACGCCCGTCGAGTCGACCGACAGTCGCCAGCGCCCCGCGTTCCACGGGCACAGCGCGTCGGTCACGTCGAACACCAGCTCGACCGGCGCCGAGTACCGGCGGGCGGCCAGCGCCCGGTCGACGTCCACCAGCCGCACGAACAGCGCGTCCCGCAGCTCGCAGCGGGCCGCGCGCGGGTCGGCCAGCATCAGCGGCAGCGGCTCGTCGAGCGGCGTGTTGAAGTACCGGACCTCGCCGACCAGGTCCAGGTTGAGCAGGAACCGCCAGATCGCCGCGTGACTCTCGACCGTCGTCGACACCAGTTCGTGGATGATCACCTCGTGCGCCGGCCCGGCGGGCTGCCAGTCCTCCTTGATCCGGAAGATCGCGTACCCGCCCGGGTGCATCGCGAAGCGCAGCGCGCCGGCACCACCCCGGCTGCCGGGGTCGTCGAGCAGCTGGTAGGCCCAACCCCGCTCCGACCGGGACAGGCTGCCGACCCGGCCGGCGACGTACTCCCCGTGCAGCTTGCGCATCGCGTCCCGCGCCGAGTCCGCGTCGAGCAGCCGCACGCGCGTTGCGCCAGCCGGTGCCGGCTGGCGAAACGTTGCCGGGCGCCGCAGCGTCATCCGTGAGGCCCGGGACGCCAGCCCGTACCCGTACCGGCCGTAGATGCCGGCCTCGGACGCCCACAGCGCCGCGAACGGCTCGCCGCGCTGTTCGTGCAGCTCGTGCAACTCGGTGCGCATCAGCAGGTTGAGCGCCCCGCGTCGCCGATGGTCGGGCAGCACGCCGACGGCCGTCACCGCTGCCACCGGCACCGGCACGAGCCCGGGAACGGTCATGTCCCTGGTCAGGATGCCGGCCACGCCGATCAACGTCTGACCGTCGAACACGCCGTGATATCGCCCCGGCTCGTACACCGACAGCTCGCGCTCGCGCGCGCCCGGCGTCAGGTCCGCCATGAACGCGTCGAAGAGGGTCTCGGCCACCCGATCGCCGTCGTCGGCTCCGAGCGTGCGCACGGTCAGGGCGTTGTCCGTCATGGGCACTTCGTACGCCTGGCGACGGTGCCGGCGCGACCGCATTTCCGCTCGCTCGATCGGCTGAACAGTGCAGGGAGCGATCCGGGCGGCCCAACCGTCGGACCTGGCGGCCCGTTCCGCGAGGAGGTACCCGAGTTGTCCGCAGACCCCACCCGCAGCGTCGTCGTCTTCCGGCTGGGAGCCGTCGGCGAGACGGCCGCTGCCGAGGCGCCCACCGTCGCCGACGACTGCGTGCGCCAGGCGTGGGACGCCGTCCGCCGCGAACGCGCCGCCGAGGCCAGCGACGTCACCGCCGTGTACTCGGAGTGGGAGCCGTCCGCGGCCGACATCCGCTTCCTCGTCGAGACCTTCCCGTCCGCCAGCCTCTCCTATACCTTCACCCGCCCCGACGAGGACGGCTGGCCCGGGGCCTTCGAGGAAGCCCGCCGCGCCATGGACCGCGCGAGGGCCGAGACGACCCACCCGCCTGCCGCCGCACGGGTCACCGCCGAGGGTGAACTGCTGCCCATCCTGTGGAGCCCCGCCGACGTCCTCGAAGCCATGCCGCACCAGACCCTCGTGGCCGACCGGTTGCACTTGGCCCTCGCCTGGGTCGCTCCCACCCCGCACGGCGCCGTCGGCATGGACCACCTCACCCATCACACCCACCGCGAGCTGGGCGACCCGCCCATCGGGGACCTGATCGAGCTGGCACTGGAGAACCTCTGCCGCGGCCTGCACATCGACGGCGAGGAATCCCGGCACGGGGTGCTGGTGACCCTGCAGCGCCCCGGCTCCGTGGCGGCCGGTGCGATCGCCCTGCCCGACTTCCACCAGCGCATGTCCCAGCACGTCGGCGACGACCGCCTGCTCGTGGGCCTGCCCTGCCAGGGCCACGTCCTGGTCACCGCGGCCGGCTCGGTCCTGGCCGGCCACGTGCTGGAGGCGGTCGCCACCGCCCCGCCCGCCACCGAGCTCGCCCCGACCGCCCTGATCTACGACCCGACCGGAATGTCCCCGGTAACGAATTGAGCTCCCGCCGCCGATCCAGCCGATCCAACTGCCCGGCAATCCGTGCCACGATGGGTGCCGTGATCGTGAACGAGGAAGCGGTCGTCAGGGCGCTGAGGGCGGCTGGCGCAAGATTTGCGCTGGTGCATGGCAGCCGTGCGGGGGAAGGCCAGGCGCGCCCGGACAGCGATCTTGACGTCGGTGCCTGGTGGCCGCACGATCCACCGGCGGCCTGGGACGTACCGCTTCCGCCGTATGTGGACCTCGTCGTGCTGAATGACGCGCCCCTGTGGCTCGCCGGTCGCATTGCCCAGAACGGGCGCGTGCTGTACGAAGACGACCGCCGAGCCCGCGTACGTTGGCAGGCCGACACCCGCCTGCGCTACCTGGACGAGATTCCTCAAATCCGCGAGCGTTACCGCCAGCGGCGGGCGCGGCTGGCCGGCGGCTTGATCGATGGTTGACCAGGAGCGGATCGACCGCCTGCTCGATCGGATCTCGTCCGACATACGGGAGTTACAGAAGTTGGCCGTTCGCGGTTCCGATCTGCTGACCGACCGCACGGCACTTGCGGCCACCAAGTATTACTTCATCACCGCCATTGAGGGCTGTGCGCGGGTGGCCCAACACCTCATCGCTGACAAGGGTTGGCGAGTGGCCGACAGCAATGCGGACAGTGTGCGAAGGTTGGCTGCGGAAGGCGTTCTAACACCTGAACTTGCGGAGGCGGTAGCCAGAGCAGTGGGTTTTCGCAATATCTTGGTACACGAGTACGCTGAACTCGATAACCATCGTGTTGTGGCTAACCTTGACCGCCTGGAGGACCTGAGAGGCTTCGTCACCGCCGTTGCTCGGTGGTCCAACTCGCGCGGTTAGCCGTTTTATGTCGTTTGGCCCCCGGCC